>PSPB01000016.1 GCA_003193815.1 Methanobacteriota archaeon | reverse complement strand
TACCGCGTGCCGCACGCGCACTACGTCCATCCCGATACCATCCGCGAGGTGTTCCTCGACCGGGTACGGATTGAGCATGGCTACTCGCGGGAGGAGTTCAATATGTTCTCCGGAGCGCGGCTGGAAGAGCTGCTGGGCGACGAAACGCTGGTGCGGTTTATTGTAAATAGGGACGCAAAGTTGCGACAGGAGCAGGTGCTGGAAGCAATCAGCAGGTGGACTAAATGAGCGAAGATTCCGAAACAGGAGAAGAACAGGAGAGTTCGGTCAGCCAGACTTACCTCATGGATGAGGATTTGCGCGAGACGCGGGAGCTGGCCGAGGCGCTGCTGGGCGAAGTGGAGAAAGTGGTCATGGGCAAGCGGCCGGTGCTGGAGCTGGTGATGACCGGCATCCTGGCTGGCGGCAACATCCTCTTCGAGGATAACCCCGGTCTGGCGAAAACGCTGCTCGCCAACACCTTCGCGGAAGGACTCGGCTGCGACTTCAAGCGGGTGCAGTTCACGCCGGACCTGTTGCCGGCCGACATCACCGGCATCTACATTTTCGACCGCAAGCAGAACGAGTTCGTCGACTTCCGTCCGGGGCCGCTTTTCTGCAACATCCTGCTCGCGGACGAAATCAACCGCGCGCCGCCCAAGACGCAGGCCGCATTGCTGGAGGCAATGCAGGAGCACCAGGTCACCATCGAAGGGACAACCCACAAGCTGCCGCAGCCGTTCGTGACGGTCGCGACGCAGAACCCCATCGAGTCGGAGGGGACCTACCCGCTGCCCGATGCACAGCTGGACCGCTTCATGATGAAACTCTCGGTCGGCTATCCCGGCCGGCCCATCGAGCGTGCGATTATCGTCAAGCGTATGCAGCGCAAGCGGGACGAGCATGACGTCAAAGCCCTCGCGTCGCCGGAAAAGCTGCGGCAGATGCAGGAGTCGCTCGAGAAAGTAAAGGTCGATGAGACTATTATCGAGTATATCGTCGAAATCGTCACCCGCACGCGCGAGGACCCCCGGGTGGCGGTCGGCTCGAGCCCGCGCGGGACGCAATCACTCTTCAAGCTCTCGCGAGCGCTGGCGGTGATGAACGGACGCGACTACGTCGTGCCGGACGACATCAAGCGGCTCGCCATCTACACGCTACGGCACCGCATTATCCTGAAGCCGGAGCCGCGCATCAAGGGCGTCCAGCCCGAGGAAATCATTTCGCAAATCCTGCAGGAAGTCGAAGTTCCCACGACGCAGGGCTACACCGATTGAATGTGGAGCAGGAAGGCGACGGCGCTCGCCGGGTGCGGCGCCTTTCTGGCGCTCTCAGGACTGGTACTGCTGAACTACCTCTTCATCAGTGTTGGCATCGTGATGCTCAGCTTCCTCTTCCTCGCCAGTTTCCTGAACCTCTGGATGCCACGCGTCACTATCGAGCGCACCACCAGCTCGGATAACATCTTCGAGGATGGCGAGCTGGAGGTAAGCTTCACGCTGCGCAACCGAGGCCTACTGGGCGGCTTCGTCGAAATCTATGACGAGGTGCCACCACAGGCGCGGCTGGCGCGCGGCTCAAACTACACGCTGCTCTACCTGAAAGGGCGGCAGGAGGTGAGCTTCGCCTACACCGTGCAGGTGCCGCTGCGCGGCCACTACCATCTCGGGCCGGTACGACTGCGAGTCAAGGACGCGTTTGACCTGTTCTACAATGAGCGGCACGAGCCGGCACTGGAGCCTTTCTCGGTCTTCCCGCGCATCGAGGGACTCGAGTCGGAAATCCTGGGAGGCAAGAACCCCAAGCTCTACCAGGGGGCGATGCCGATTTACTCGATCGGCGAAGGGAGCCAGTTCTACTCGCTGCGCGAATTCCTGCCGGGCGACTCGATGCGCAAGGTGAACTGGAAGGCACTGGCGCGCACCGGCCGGATGATGGTCAATGAGACCGAGCGCGAGAATATCATTGACATCTACATGCTGCTCGACGCGCGTGGCGTCAGCGGCGTCGGGACGCCCACCAACAACCCGCTCGAGATGTGCTGCCGCGCCGCCGCGAGCTTCGCCGACCAGCTACTGCGGTCGCGCAACAACATTGCGCTGACGGTCTACGGCAGCCGCACCGCGACGGTGCACCTCGGTCGCGGCGAGACGCAGCTGTTCCGCATCCTGACTGCGCTGGCCGACGCGAAGGCGGAGGGCGAATTACCGCTGAAGCTGGTCATCCAGGATCTGCTGCCCTACATCCCGTCCGGGTCGCCCATCATCCTCTTCAGCGCGCTCGACAATGATCCCTCGCTGGCCGAGGCGTTCACGCTGGCGCTGACGCGCGGCTATGCGCTGACAGTGGTTTCCCCGTCGAGCATTGACCTCGAGGCGGCGACCGGGCGCATTCCGGCCGGGCCGGAGACGGTGGCGCGCATGGAGCGCGAGAACATGGTCACCGAGCTGCGCGGCTGGGGCGTGCATATCGGCGACTGGAAACCGGGCGAGCCGGTCAACATGGCACTAGCGGGGGCGCAACGATGAACTTGATGGAGCGGCTGCCGCGGCTCGAGCAAGTCATCAACTACCGCGACCTCGTCGGGGAATATCCGCTGCTGCTCGCCGTGCGGGTGCTCGCTTCGGCGGGGCTGCTCTGGATGGGGACGCTCTGGTTCGGGTTCCACGACCCGCAGCAGTCGCTGATTACCGAATATGCGCGCGGCTACTATCCCGCCTTCGACCCGGCGACGTATGACTACGTGGTTGGCGGCTTTCTCGCTGGATTCGGGCTTTACCTCTACACGCTGCTGCTGCGGCCGTGGAACCGGCTAGTGCTCTTCGCCATCGTGGCGTGGATGGGGTGGTATTTCTTCGGCCCGTACGTCGCCTACCAGACCGAGAACTACGTGCGTTACGCTGACCCGTGGCTGGCGCAGGAGCGCGCGTCGCTCTGGTTCGGCCACGCGACTATGCTGGTCTTCGGCTCGTCGCTGGGGCTCGGCGCCTACGGCATCTGGCGGCGGCGGACGCTACCGATTACGCTCTCGGTAATCCTGGCGATTGCGGTCGGCTACCTGCACACCGGCGAAAGCGTCCAGACCCTCGAGGGCGGCGTGCGCTACGGCCTCGGCTTCCTGATCTACATCGAGCTCTCGCTGGCGGCGCTGAAATACGAGGCGTACGTCCTCCAGTTCCAGCCCGCTGGCGCCAGCGGCAGCCTGCTCTCGGAGGGCGAGGTGGGGCGGGTCCGCGCAACACTGGCGTCACTGATGGGGCATTACGGAGTGCATCTCGCCATCATGCTCGGGCTGACTGCGCTGCTGGGGGGCATTATTCTCGAAATCAACACCTGGGTCGCGCGCTACACCAGCGGCCGCATCGCCGAGTCGTTCGAGCTCGACTCGCTCTACGGTATCGTCTTCACCGCAATGGTCGCCTTCCTGCTGCTGGGAGTGCTGCGGATGTTCGCCGGGCCGGATTACGAACTCGACGAGAGCTGAATCGGCACGCCCTCTTCGGGGAGGATTACCTCGCAATCGAGGTCATCCGCTAGCGGCTGCCGGTCGTCGCCGTGGTAGAGAATCACGCGCTCGGGGTCGCAAGCGCGGATGAACTCGAGCAGCTGTGCGTGCCCCGCATGGCCACTCAGCGAGAACTGCGCCACCTCGCAATCGACGCGGAAAGCGGGCGATTCCGAGTCGCGCTCCATGCGCATGCGCCCGGTTTCGAGCAACTGGTGGCCGTTGGTGCCGGGGACCTGGAAGCCTGTCAGGAACAGCGCCGACTTCTCGTCGTGGCGCAACTCCTGCATGTAGTGCATCACCGGCCCGCCGCTCAGCATCCCGGCCGTGGTGACAATCACGTCGCCGCGCAGCGCCTGCTCCCGCATACGCCAGTGGCGCACGAAGCGGGTCTGCTTCAGCGCGTGGTTCAGCCCGCCGACGTTGCGCAGCGCGCCGGGGTGCTTCTGCAGGATGCGCGCGATGTCGCGCCCCATCCCGTCGAGCCACACCTCGTAGCCCTGCCCGGCGAGCAGCATCAGCAGCTCCTGGCTGCGCCCCAGCCCGAAGGCGGGCAGGATGACACGGCCGCCGCGGCTGACGATGGCGTCAATCGCGGAGAGCAAATCGTCGACGACCTCCTCGCGCTCGGGGTGCTCGCGGCCGGAATAGGTTGACTCAATCGCGAGCGTGCGGCACTTCAGCGGCTGCGCGGCGCGCGTCAGCCCCGTGTCGACGGTGTGGATGTCGCCGGTAAAGAGGAAACCGAGCTCGGGGAAGTGGAACATCCCAGCCCCCGGAATGTGGCCGGCGTTGCGGATGTTGAACTCAAAGCCACCGTGGAACGCGCTGCGCCCCGGCACCAGCGAGCGGTGCTGCCGCAGCAGCTCGCCAATCGCCGCCTTCGGGAACGGCGCCGGATACCCCTCGCTCTCGGAGACGCGCAGCGTGTCCTCCGCCATCCGCACCGCGAGATCGCGCGTCGCCGGCGTCGAAACAATCGGCGTCCCCCGGTTCGCCACCTCGGGCGCCAGCCCGCAGTGGTCGAGGTGAGCGTGCGTCAGCAGCAGCGCGTCGATGTCGGGTGCCGGTGCCGGGAAGCGCGGCGGGTCGTCGGGCTGGATGCCGTAGTCGAGCAGCAGCCGGCCGGCGTCGCCTTCGAGCAGCACACCCACGCGGCCGACCTCGCTCGCGCCGCCCAGGAACGTCAGTGTCGCTGCCACGGGATTATTCCCAGTCGTCCCAGTCGTCGCCCGAGGATTCGGCGGCGGGGAGTGGCGACGCGGAGGCCGATTCGTCGTCCTCTTCGTCCTCCCATTCCTCGTCATCCCACTCCTCGGAACGGTAGTACATCGCAGCGCCGACCGCCATCACCAGCCCCAGCAGCACGAAGACGTACCACAAGTCGCCGAGCGTAGCCGTGAGGCGACCGCCGAAGCCCTGTTCGACCTCGAGCGTGAGGGTCTTCTCGACCCGGTGCGAAGTTACCGAACTAGTGATAGTTACCAGAATTTTCTCGCTGTCGCCGTGCCGCACCTCGTCACTGGCAGTGATTCGCACCGTCGCTTCGCCGCTGCGGCCGGCGCCGACCGCAATCGAATTCCCGTCGGGGAACGAGACCTGCCACCCCTGCGGTACCGAGGGCGCCTGTAGCTGGTAGATGTCGTCGGCATTGAGCGGGTTGTGCAGCTCGAGCGTGAACTCGTAGCTGCCGCCCGGCTCAATCGCGGCGCGATACTTCGCGGCGGTGACCAGAAACAGGTCGTCCTGCAGAGCGATGTTGAAAGTCAGTTCCTGGCGGCCGCGCGCGGTTGAGTCATGCAAATCTTCGGCAACGGCCACGACGGGGTAGCCCCCCTCCTGGTAGGTGGCGGAGTTGCCAGCGGTGACCAGCAGGTCCAGTGGCATGCTCTCGTCCTCGCTGATGATGACCTGCGTCACTGTCTCGCCGCCATCCTTGTACTGCGCCGACCAGCCGGAAGGCAAGTTCTCGACGTAGAGCTGGACGTCGCGGTCGCCCTCGACCGCCGAGTAGAGCGAGAGGTGCACCGTCTGCGTCCCGCCCGGTTGCAGGTTGGCGTAAATCGTCGAGCCGCCGCCCGCAACGTTGAGGGACAGACCGAAGGTGCGGCTCACTTCGAGCGTTGCCGTGGAGGTCTTCGTGGCGTTGCCTTGCGAAGTGCCCTTGAGCTGGATGGTCGAAGTGTCGGCGTCGCCGCCCTCAGCGGGGCGCACCCAGACGGTGACGTTGGCGACGTGCTCGCCATCTTCCTCGCGCGGCAGCCCGTTGATGGTGATACCCGAATCGCGCTCGCCATCATACTCGAACTCGACGTCCCAGTCGGGGAGCATTCCGCTGGCGCTCAGGTCCACGGAATCGGTCGCCTGCCCCAGGTTGGCGACGCGGAGCTCGAAATCGTTCCAGTTGCCCGCGACGGCAACAACCTCGGACGAGGTGACGTGCTGCGTCCCCTCCTCGAAGTAGAGTCCCACCATGAACTCGGCGCCGACGACCGTCTTGGTCTCGAGGTCAAAGGTCTTCTTCTGCGAAGATGGCGAGTTCTGCGAAGTGGCAAGGATGCTGACGGTCGCGTAACGGCCGACCATCTCGGTCGAGTCCGCCACGGAGACGCTGAAAGTCACGGTCTCGGTCCCGCCCGGCGCGAGGTTGCCGCTGCTCCATGATTGCGGCTCGACGGTCCAGTTGGACGAGGTGTCGCTCGGCTGGAGGTCGAAGCTGTCGGAGCTGTCGCCGCTGTTGCGCACCGTCAGCTGGTAGCTGACCGAGCCGCCGACCGCGACCGACTGCTGTCGCTCGTCAGTCCAGAGGTAGACGCCATACTCGTCCATTTCGACCTGTAGCTCGGCCCAGTAGCCGTGGCCCTGCTGGTCGACCGCTGAGACGCGCACGGTGTAGGCGCCCGAGCCGGTCTGCTGCGCGCCCGGCTGCTCGGGGTCGTTGTAATTCCAGGTAATGTCATCAAACTCGACCGTGCCGCTGCCGTCGCCGCGGTCGGTCGGCGCCAGCTCGTTGTCGAACAGCTCCTCGCCGTCCGGGTCGTCGACCTGAACGCGAATAGAGGCAACGTCGTAGGCACCGAAAGCGTTGAGCGCGGTCCCGGAGAAGAACGCACGCGCCAGCTCGGCCGGCAGGTTGGGCTCGAAGCGGTCGGTCGCCTGCCGGTCGTCGTCATCCGAAGTCTCGAGGTTGAACGCCTCGGTCAGGACTGTGATGTCGCGCACCGGGTTGGTCTTGACTACCAGCCTGGAGGGGGTATCACCGTCGGTGCCGGTATCGAGCCCGAGGTTGACGTCGCTGCCACCGTCGTTCTCAAGCTCGACGACGATGTAGTGACCCGAGTCGAAAGTGTAGCTGGGGCCGAGAGAATCCTCCCAGTAGAGCTCCTCGTCCTCCTGGTCGTCGCTGCCGGGGTTCCCGATACCGCCGGAGACGTCCATCTCGCCGCTGGCGAGGACCGCGCCGCCCGTCGGCGACGTGCCGTCGCGCACCTTGATGTTCAGGTGGCTCGACTGGAATACCGCCGTGTTGACATAGAGTTCGATGAAGAAGCCGCGCTCGGGAGCGTTGTAGGAATCGACGGGGAGGTCGGTCCGCAGTGGCTGGTGCAGCGCGAAGAAGAGGCTGCTGCCGCTGGGAATGCTGACCGTCGTGCCGTCGCTGCCGTGGTCGCCGGTGGTCCAGGTGTGGAGCTTGCCCTCGCCGCTCTCCGACCAGAGGTAGAGCCCCACCTCGTGCGCCTGCCCCTCGATTTCCTCGGCGGAAGCGGGTACCCAGGCGGCTGCCTGAAGCAGCATGAGGCCCGCGACCAGAAAGGCGATAGCACGGCTCACGGGAAGTTTCGACCCGTTCCGGCGATAAATAGGTATCCCTTCCCGATTTTCAGGCGCCGCCATTGGTCTCCCACTTGCGGACCACGCCCTCAAGGTCGCGGATAAACTCGAAGAGCCGCGTGCGGGCGTGCGACGGGATGTTGGTGTCATTTATCTGCTCCTCGAGAATGGAAATCGTCGAGTAAATTCGCAGGTCCAGTTCATCGCCCTTGTTCAGGAGGTAGGTCTCGAGCGCACCGCTTACGTTGCTGCGCACGTTACGCGGGACTGAGGAGTCTTCGGTAATCGCCTGGCGAATCTCCTGCGACAGGCTGTTAATCGTTTCTTCCGTGGCCATGGGAACGCCTCCATACGAATTGGCGTCGCCACCTTGGGGTCCTCTATAAGAGTGACGTCGTCGGCAGAGGCCGTTACGCCTGCCGGCCGTCCGCGTCAACTTCGCCGGCGCGGATGCGCGACGCGCTCACTGGCAAGCCATCCGCCGCCAGCAGGTGCGGGACCGTGACGACTTCCAGCACCGCCAGCCCGCGCGTGAGGCGGCGCGCGTTGAGCCGCGCCGCCGCCTCGCGCGTCCCTTCGGAGACGACGATGCCATCGATATCGGCGCCCTCGGCCGCCGGCCCCCACTCCTCGGCCAGCGAGACTATTTCGACGCGGTCGAGAGCGCCGCGCGCCGCGAACCAGTCGCGCAGCGCCCTCTCGCGCTCGCCGTACGGCGCCAGCTCGCGGCCCGATGGTCGCCGGCTGGCGGCGAACTTGTCGCTGGCGAGCCCGATTACGAGCCTCGCGCCCGTCGCGAGCGCTGCGTCGAGCAGACGCGCATGACCAGCGTGCAGGACGTCGAAAGTGCCGCCGAGGCAGACGCGCTTCATCGGTATGGCAGGCGACCGTTCCTAATAACCGCTGGCGGCACCCTTATCAGCGCGCCGGATTCGCGCCGCACATGGGCGAAACCACGACGACGCTCGCCGTCGGCGGGATGACCTGCGGCGGCTGCGCTGGCAACGTGCAGCGCGCGCTGGAAGGCGTCGCGGGAGTGACGGCGGCCGCGGTGGACCATGTCGAGGGCAGCGCCAATATCGCGCACTCAGGCATCGATAGAGGTGAACTCGAGGCGGCTGTCACCAGTGCAGGATATTCCGTAGGAGAAACGACTGGAGCTAGTGGACTTCACCAGCTTGGCAGTCCGCCCACGGGAACTGCTACAGCCGCTGCTGGTTTTGACTGGAGCGATGGGGACACCTGGTGGCAATCAGCTCATAACACTAAATGGTGCCTTATCGGTTGCTCAATCGGTGATTTTGGGACAATTGCATTCTTCCAAATTTACCTTCCAGATGCGGGTTGGACGACGATGAGTGTCATGCTTCTTGCAATGTTCAACGGATTGATGACTTCAATTGCGCTTGAGACCTTCATTTTGACCAAGCAAATGGCACTCAAAGAAGCGTTTAGAACGGCCTATGGTATGTCGCTCATCTCTATGCTTTCCATGGAAGCGGCGATGAACATCGTGGATGTTTTGATTACTGGAGGAGCCATGCTTGCATGGTATACCATTCCACCAATGCTAATCGTAGGATTCCTGACACCGTGGCCCTACAACTACTGGCGGCTGAAGAAGTACGGTCAAGCTTGTCACTGAAAACCATCTTCGATCTTGTCAGACCTGCCCATAAGGTCCCTAGAACTATCTGGAGTTCAGACACACCTCTGACATTGAAGCCAAAACCCATCACTTTATTTTTTCTGGTTACGGGCCTTTGGATATTTGGTACGGGAGAAGCAATAATCATTGCATCCGGGATTGGAGTCAGTCCCTGGACGGTTTTAGCTCAGGGAATTGGCAAACAGACTGGTTTCTCAGTGGGCGAAGCAACTTTCGTTGTCAGCATTCTGGTTCTCTTTATGTGGGTACCATTGCGTGAAACACCAGGGATTGGGACCATCCTGAATGCCATATTGATTGCTATGGCCATCGACGTGATGGTACCTTTCCTTCCAGAGCCCACGGGAGGCCCCGCCTTCATCCAGACAATTATTGGAGTCATAGTGGTAGGGATCGGTAGCGGTTTCTATCTCACTGCGAATCTGGGTCCGGGCCCGAGAGATGGATGGATGACAGGAATCCAGCGAAGAACCGATTGGCCAATCGGCCGCGTCAGAATTAGCATCGAGATTCTGGTTTTAAGTTTGGGGATTGTTCTCGGTGGAACCTTTGGAATCGGGACAATTATATTTGCGATTGGGATTGGTCCAGTAGTAGCAATGAGCCTGGGTGTCGTCGGCCGCGTGTCACTGGCCGGCCGCCAGTCGCACTTATGACCCCTCCCACGTAGCTTCACCGTGATGGGTGAAAGCGAATCGACGCCGGCGACCGCGCCTATGTGGGCGGCGGCCTCTTCGCCCGCATCCTGATGGGAATTCTGGGCCTGCTGCTGGGATTGTTGATGATTGCCGCTACCCTGTATCGAATTTTGGCGGAGTTTGGCAGGATAGACAGTAGTGATATTCCAGACGATATTGTTAATTCACTCCAGATTTTGCAGGCGCTGTACTACCTCGTGGCAGCCTTCTGCCTCGCCGTCATCGTTCTCCTCGATTGCGACCTTCATCAACTTTGCGTGGGCGCGGAAGGCGCTCCTTGGTAGCACGGGGGCGATGTTCGTCCTGTTAGTCGGCTGCGGAATATATGAATACAGCATCCTTCAAGCTGTATTCGGAGTCTACGTTGCAGATTCTGAAGAAATTCACTGGCGATACAAGCCAATGACCTCCTTTTCGATGCTGATGGCCTACACCAGCCTGTTCTTCGGTGGCCTGATATGGCTCATCGACTACCTTGGCCGTGGCAGGGG
>PSPB01000015.1 GCA_003193815.1 Methanobacteriota archaeon | reverse complement strand
CTGCCCTGCGCGTCAGTCCAGTCATCTTGGACTAAAATCAGGATTCCTTCGATGAAACCCCAGATAGCCCCCACTCCAAGTGTAATCAAGGTGACTATAATTTGGGCTATCCCAATCCCTATATAACCCAAGTAAAACCTGTGAATTCCTAAACCACCTATAACAATTCCCAATATCCCTGCGACAAGTTTATCCTTCTGAGGAGCCAGAACCTGGGTGTTGTCGCCATACTGCAGGTCGTGTCGGTCCACTTGCCGCTTGAACTATCTTAGTTATAAAAGCCTTTACAGAAACAACGACACATAATAACCGAAGACAGAAAAGAAGATTCAGCTATAATCCTATTAACAGGCCTGAATCGTCGGCCGGCGTGAGCGGATTGGTCGAGTGCGTGCCCAACTTCTCGGAAGGGCGCGACCGCAAGGTGATTGACGCCATTGCTGCCGCCATCGGGGCGGTAGAGGGGGCCGAAGTCCTAGACATCGACATGGGCGGCGAGACAAATCGCACCGTCGTGACCTTCGTCGCGCCCTCCGCGACCGTCGGCGACGCGGCGTTCGCCGGCGTTGCCCGGGCGGCCGAGCTGATTGACATGCGGGCGCACGCCGGCGCGCATCCCCGCATGGGCGCCACCGACGTGCTGCCGTTCGTGCCGGTCAGCGGCGTGACCATGGACGACTGCGTCGCCATCGCGCACGCGACCGGCGAGCGCATCGGCGCCGAGCTGAGCATCCCGGTCTGGTTCTACGAAGAGGCGGCGCGGTCGCCCGAGTTACGCAATCTGGCGCGCGTCCGCGCCGGGGAATACGAGGGCCTTGCGGAGCGGCTCGGCAGCGACGGTACACCCGATGCCGGGCCGGCGAAGTTCAACGCGCGCAGTGGTGCGACCGCCGTCGGGGCGCGCGAATTCCTGATTGCGTGGAACATCAACCTGAACACGCGCGACCGCACCTACGCCAACGAGCTCGCCTACGAGCTGCGCGAGCGCGGCCGCTGGAAGCGCAGCGGGTCGCCCGACGCGTTCTACTACAAGGGCGACGTCGTCTACTTCGCCGACGGGGAGTTCCCGTGCGGTAACTGCGACTTCGCGGGCGCCGACTTCGACGCGCTCGCGGCGCACCATGCCGAAACGCACGGCGGCGACCTGGCGGCGGCGTATCGCGCGCGCGGGCTCGACCCCCACGCGCTGGTTGGCAAGCCGGTCTACAAAGACGGCCGCTTCACGAACCTGAAGGGCATCGGCTGGGAAATCCCCGAATATGGCTGCGCGCAGCTCAGCTTCAACGTCACGAACTTCCGCACTACCCCGCTGCACGAGGTCTTCGACGCGGCGTGCGAGGAGGCGCAGAAGCGCGGCATCCGCGTTACCGGCTCCGAAATCGTGGGTCTGGTGCCGTGGGAGGTGCTGCGGCAGGCCGCGGTCCACTACCTGCGGCGGATGGGAAAATCGCCCGGGTTGCCGGTTCCCGACCTTGCCGCGGCGGCAATCCAGTCGCTCGGCCTGCGCGACGTCGCTGATTTTAACCCCGCCAGCAAGGTGCTGGGGATGCCGAAGCAGGAAGGCGAGCTGGTCAACCGCGTCACCTACGACTTCGTCGACGAGGTTTCGCGCGACTCGCCCGCCCCCGGCGGCGGCTCGGTCGCGGCGCTGGCCGGCGCGCTGGGCGCTGCGCTCGGGACGATGGTCGCCAACCTTTCCGCCACGAAAGGGACACAGGCGGCGAACCACGACGCGCTGGCCGGCATTGCCGAGCGCGGGCAAGCGGTGAAAGAGGCGCTCGTCGCGGGCGTCGACGCAGACACCAGCGCCTTCGACGGCGTGATTGCAGCGATGCGCATGCCCAAGGATAGCGACGAGCAGCGCGCTGCGCGCGACGCTGCGCTCGAGACGGGCTACCGCGCCGCGACTGCCGTGCCGCTGGCGACCGTCGGGCAGTGCCGCGACGCGCTGGCGGTCTGCGGCGAGATGGCGCCGCTGATGGACGCGGGAATGGCGAGCGACGTCGGCTCAGGCGCGCTATTGGCGCACGCTGGCGCCCGCGCAGCGGGATACAACGTGCGCATCAACCTGAAGGAAATCCCCGACGAGACGTTCTGCACCGAGACCGGCGCGGCGCTCGAGGTGCTGCTGGGCGAGTGTGACGCGCTGGCGGCCGCGGTCGAGGACGCGGTCGAGGCGACGCTGCGTTAGTTCAATATCCCCCTGCTTGTTGGACGGCCGTGATTGAGGCGCGCAGGCTTGTCAAGCAATTCGGCGCGGTGACCGCGCTGGCCGGCCTCTCGGTCAAGGTCCCCGAAGGCCGCGTTGGGCTGCTCGGGCCGAACGGCGCCGGGAAATCGACATTCATCAAGCTGGCGCTCGGCATCTTCGCGCCAAGCGGTGGCTCGGTCACGGTGCTGGGCGAGAACGTCGCCACCGCCGGCCCCGAGTTGCGGCAGCGCATCGGCTACATGCCGGAGCACGACTGCCTGCCCGACCGCCTGACAGGGGTCGAGTTCGTGGTCGAGATGGCGCAAGTTTCCGGCATGGGCCGGCAGGCAGCCATCCAGCGCACGCACGAAGTGCTGAACCACCTGCGCATGGGCGAGGAGAAGTATCGCCCCATCTCGGAATACAGCGGCGGGATGCGGCAGAAGGTGAAGCTGGCGCAGGGCCTTGTGCACGGCCCCGAGCTGGTTATCCTAGATGAGCCCACATCCGGCTTGGACCCGCAGGCGCGGCGCGAGATGCTGCGCACGATTCGCACGCTGACCGAGCTGGGGCACTCCAACGTGCTGCTCTCGACCCACATCCTGCACGACGTCGAGCAGGTTTGCGACCATGTCATCATCGTCTCGCAGGGCCGCCTCCAGATGGTAGAGCAAGTCGAGTCGCTGCTCGCCCGGCTCGAAGACTGGGTCGAGGTACGTGTCGGCGAACCGCGCGCCGCCTTCTGCGCCGCCCTCGACAAGCGCAAGCTGGAGTGGCAGGAGCACGGCCCGGCGCTGCGCGTCGGCTTCCGCGGCGACGAGACCTTCGACGCCATTCTGGCTGCCGCGGGGGAGAGCGGCGCACCGCTGCTGCAGATGGAGCGCGCGACGCGGGCGCTTGAGGACCTTTACCTCGAGGTGGTCAAGTGAGCGAGGCGCGCGTGATGGAGCGCTACCGCCGCTACACTGCTGCGTTGGCCGACCGGCGCACCATTGTCTGGGGCATGGGCTGGCGCGAGTTCGAGCGACTGGTGCGCAACCGCTGGGTGCTACTGGTGATTGGCCTCGCGTGGGCGCAGACCTTGCTGATTGCGCTGATAGTGATGCCACAGGGGTTCTTCACGCCGCAGGAAATTCACCTGCGACTCTACGGTGACCTGACGGGCGGTGGCATCCGCATCCAGCTGGTGCTGCTCGCCGCCATCACCGGCAGCCAGCTGGTTTCGCGCGACCTCGGCGACCAGTCCATTCACCTCTACCTAGCGCGGCCGCTGACCCGCGTCGACTACCTGCTGGCGCGGCTGCTGACGCTGCTGCTGCTCTTCCTGCTGGCGGCACTGGCGCCCAACCTCTACCTGGCGCTGGCGCAGTGGACCGACTCCGGCTACGCGCTGGGATGGTTCGGCGACCATCGCTGGATGCTACTGGCAACGGTCGGTTACGGGCTACTGGTCTCGATTACCTTCTCGCTGCTGGCGCTGGCGTGCTCGGCGCTGACCGGTCGCAGCGGTTACGCTGCGGTCGGCTTCTTCCTCGCCGTCTATTTCCCGTCGTTCCTCGTCGAGACTGGCTATGGGCTGGTGCAGGACGAGCGCATCCTGCTATTCTCGGTGTTGCATCTGCTTGACATGGTAGGTCACGAGATGTTCGAGGCACCGCAGTGGGTCACAGTCTACGGATTTTTCTTCCGGATTGACCTCGGCTGGCGCACGCCGCTGCTGCTGCTGGCGGCAATCTGGGCAGCGACCGCCTCGGCGGTCACGCTGCGGCTGCAACGGCTTGAGGTGACCCATTGAGCATCGTCCTCGAGGCCGCGACGCGGAACTACGGGCTGGTGCAGGGGGTTTCCAACGTCTCGCTCGAGCTCGGCCCGGGCATCACCGGCATCCTCGGCCCCAACGGCGCCGGCAAGAGCACGCTGATGAAGCTGGTGCTGGGGCTGGCACGGCCGTCGCTGGGACGCGTCCGCATCGACGGCCGCGATCCGGCCAGCGACTGGGAGCTGCGCAGCCGTTTCGGCTTCGTCCCGGAATACGACTGCTTCTACGACCACATGACTGCCCGCGAATACGTCGCGCACTTCCTGCAACTGCAGGGTGTCGCCCCGGATGAAGCGGGCGAGCGCGCCGCGGCGCTGCTTGATGACGTCGGCCTCGGCGACGCGATGGAGCGGCGCATCCGCACCTACTCGCGCGGGATGCGGCAGAAAGCCAAGTTCGCACGGGCGATTGCGCACGACCCCAACCTGCTGGTGCTGGACGAGCCGTTTCAGGGCACCGACCCGACGACGCGGCGGCTGTTGATGGAACTCATCCGGAGCTGGGCTGACGCGGGGCGCACCATCCTGCTCTCGAGCCACATCCTGCACGATGTCGAGGCGCTGACCGACCGCATCGTCTTCCTCTCGGGCGGGCAGGTACTCGCCGTCGGCGACCGCCACGCCATCCAGAAGCTGATGCCGCACGTGCGGCAGAAAGTACGGCTGACCCCCGCCGATGCGGGACAGCGGCCGCAGCTGGCGCGACTGCTACTCGAGCAGCCGTCGGTCGAAGGAGTCTCGCTACAGCGCGACTGGGTCGAGGTCGATACGACCGACGCCGAGGCGTTCCACCGTGCGCTGCCGCCGCTGCTGCGCAAGGCGAAGATTGCGATTCACGGCATCGATTCGCCCGGCGAGGACCTCGAGGCGCTGTACGAGAAGTTAGTGGGAGGCGAGCAGTGGGAAGCGTAGGCGAGGAAGTGGCGCGGCTGCTGCAAATTGGCCGGCCGGTGTTCCGCGACGGCGTGCGGCAGTTCCTGCTGGCGCGCAGCACGCTGATTATCGCCGCGCTGCTGCTGACTCCGGGGCTGCTCTCAGGCTGGTTCTGGTACGACAGCCGCGGTAAAGTGGAGACGCAGGTCATCGCCGGTGACGAGGTGCGCGTCTTCGAAGGGGAAGTGCTGCACGCGGTGATGGCCGACCTGTTCTACGGTCTCGCCTTCGACCTCTATCTGCCCTTGGTAGTAGCGCTGGTGGCGCTGCTGGGAGCGGCTGAATTGCTCAACACCGAGTTCAAGCAAAAGACGATGCAGCTGCTGCGCACCTCACCGGTGCGGATGTACGAAATCCTGCTCCCCAAGCTGCTCGCTGGCACTCTCGGCACTTTCGTCGCGGTGGGAACGCCGCTCACGGTCATCTATCTGGCGCTGCTGGCACACGGCGGCAGCTTCGGCCTGCGCGAGCACCTGCCGCTGCTCGGCGCGGTGCTCGGGACGCTGCTGCTGGCGTCGCTCGCCTACACCAGCATATTCCTGCTCATCAACGCGCTGGTGCAACGGCCGCTGCCGGTCTCGCTGGTCTACTGGCTGGTATGGGAAGTGATGCTGGCGAGCGGCGATTCACAGCGCTTCAGCATCATGCACTACCTGCGCTCGTTCGCGCTGCCGCGACTGGATTATCTGGGAATCGTCGCAGATGATCTTAATCTTGCCATCGAGAGCACGAGTGGGGGCCTGACCGAACTAGTCTCCATCGCGACTGACCCGTGGCAGGCGGTCGGCGTGCTGCTGGCGCTAACGACGGTTGCTATGCTGCTCTCGGCGCGATTGCTCGAGCGCAAGCAATTCTGAAAGCTTAAATCCGCCGGGAAGTAGCGCCGCCGCCATGGCAAAGCGGGATTACTACAAAGTGCTCGGTATCAAACGGGATGCGTCGAAGGCGGAAATCAAGAAAGCGTACCGCACACTGGCGCGGAAATACCACCCCGACGCCAACCGCGAAAACCAGTCCGAGGCCGAGGAGAAATTCAAGGTAATCTCCGAGGCGTACGAAGTGCTGGCCGACGACGAGAAGCGGCCGCGCTACGACCGCCACGGCCACGAAGGGGTCAACTTCGGCGGCGGCGGCTTCTCGTGGGACGACTTCACCCACCAAGGCGACATTTCGGATATTTTCGGCCAGCTCTTCGGCGGCGGTGGCGGCGGCGGTGGCGGCGGCGGGATGGGCGACATCTTCTCGCAGTTCTTCGGCGGGGGCGCCCGGCAGCGCGGCCCGCGCAACCGCGGCGCAGACCTGCGCTACGACCTGACGCTGAGCCTCGAGCAGGCCTACAGCGGCCTCGAGCATCAAGTGACTATCCCGCGTGACGAAGCGTGCGGCGACTGCTCCGGCAGCGGCGCGGCCGAAGGGGGCAGCGCCGTGACCTGCAGCCAGTGCGGCGGTCGCGGGATGGTGCAGCACGTCCAGCGGCGCGGCTTCATGCAGACGGTCCAGACCGGCGAGTGCCCGCAGTGCGGCGGCGACGGGAAAACCGTCGACAAGCCGTGCAGCGGCTGCCGCGGGCGCGGCGTTCGCGAGGCGCGGAAGAAAATCAAATTCACCATCCCCCCCGGGATTGACGACGGCCACCGGCTGCGGCTGCGCGGGCAGGGCGCGGCCGGCCCGCGCAACGGCCCGCGAGGCGACCTCTACATCGTCACCAGCGTCCGGCAGCACCGCACCTTCCAGCGGCAGGAGACCGAAATCGTGCTCGAGCTGGAGATAACGCCGGCGCAGGCGGTGCTGGGCGAGAAAATCGAGGTGCCAACGCTCGCCGGTAAGGTCAAGCTGAAAGTGCCCGCGGGAACCCAGTCAGGCGCGGTGCTGCGGCTGCGCGGCAAGGGGATGCCCGACCTGAACCGCGCCGGCCGCTACGGCGACCAGCACGTACGCGTCAACGTCCGCATCCCGAAGGCGGGCCGCAAGTCGCGCGCGGCGTGGGAGCAGCTGCGCGAGCTGGACGGCGAGTCACCCTCGCTCTTCGAGCGGGTTCGCGACCGCTTCGGCTAACGCCGGCGGCGGCGCAGGCCCGCCAGCCCCAGCAGCGCCAGCACGGCGAACAGCCCAGCGAAGCCCGGCGCTAATGCCGGGTTAGCACCATCGACATATGCATCGGCCCAGAGGTCGAAGAACTCGATTACGTAGGTTGCGTTGCCGTTCTCGTCCTCGCGGTTGCATGTCTCGCCAGCGCTGTCAATCTTGTCACTACGGATTTCGTACGTGTCGTTCACGGATACAAGGCCATCTTCGTCGTTGTCGTTCCACGTGATGTACCAATGGCAGCCAGTTTCGGTATCAACCATGTCGTCCCCTCCATCTGAGAGGACCATGCTAGCCACTACTCTGGCATTCTCCCGGCCGCCTTCTTCCTCCTCGTCCCCGCCAAAGGGATCACCCATATCGGGACCTTCATCATCGCTGCCTTCATACGCCTCAAGAACCCGAATCTCCATCTCATCGTTGGGGGCTTCCTGCATGTAATTGCCATTACCCTCCGATATCGTCCCCTCATAGACGTTCTGCGATGTTTCGTTGTCATCGTAAGAGTCCGCGTCCCAATTGAACTGGGTTGCGGACTTATTCAGGCCTTCGTCGTCATTCAGCTCGATGTAAACCTCGTCACCATACCAGAACTCGAAAGCCATGATTGGTACGCCAGTCTCATTGTGGAACTCCAGATGCCTCGGATACAACGTACCGGTCTCGATATTCTGTGTCAGAGTCGCGGCAATGCTCATATTTTCCTCGTCATCCCAGGCATAGGCGTAATATTCAATCCAGTCATCCTTGCCATCGTCATCGGAATCCAATCCCACTCCCGCTTCGGTATCCCAATCCAGGTCAATCGGCTCTATCTCCGTGACAACTACCTTGCCAGTTAAATCTCCAAGAGGCGGCTTGTCCTCGGTCTTATCACTATAGTAGGCGTACTCACCGACCTCTCCGAAAGTGTATTCCCACTCACTATATGGGTCTATATCACCTGAGTCGAAAGTTCCATCCTCAGCGGTGACGGTATGGGTCGTATCATCATCGTTGTACCAGATTACGGTGGTATTGACCTCTATCTCTATTTCAGCGGGCGAAAACATCACGTTATCGCCATCCCTTATGATTTCGACCTCTTCAGGTTCACTTTGCCCCAAGAAGAAACTGCCGCCACCCGGGAGTTCGGCAACAGGGTCACCATAGTAGGGCACCATGTCACGGCTGTAGGTGGTGGCAAACATGTACATCGACATAATCATCTTTGTACCGGGACTTTCGGAGCCAACGTACATGGAAACCTCCATGACCTCGTTGGTCAAGGTGCAGTCCCCACTGGTGCACCCGGGACCCTGTCTCACTGACGTCATCCTGAGTGACATCTTGGCTTCAGCATCCTCTGCCCCCATCTCCATGGGATCTCCCTCCATACTCATTTCCATGCCGAAGGTGGCCGTGAAAATCTGACTCGCGTCATCTTTCTGCATCCCGAGGACAATGTACATTTCTTCAGGCATTTCCTCCTCTTCATCATCTTCAGTGCCATTATCGCCCCCCTCACCGCCTTCATCCATTTCTTCCATCATAGGTATCGGATTTATTTTCATTTCAGAGCCGAAGCGGTCAAAGTCATCCGACCACAGCGTGAAATCTTTCTGCTCCGTGAACAGGTTGGCAAAGTCGTTGAACTCCTCGCTCGTCAGGCTCGCGTACAGGTAATAGCAGGAATCGTCGTCTATCGTCGCGTAGGGGTTGTAGTTAGCTGCGGCATCATCCGTGCAGCCAAGAACAGGGTCGGGGAAATTACAACTCCCGTCATCCACAGTTGCACTGGAATTGTAGTTATCAGCATCATCGTAGGTGCAACCTGAGATGTATTCACATGAATCATCATCATACTCGGCGTACTGATTGTAATTAGTGGCTGTGTCATCCATGCAGCCGGTCACCGGTTCTGCAAATTCACAGGTTCCGTTATCTACCTGTGCAGACGAATCGTAGTTGTCGGCGTCCTCGTATGTGCAGCCAAGCAGGTACACGCATGAGTCGTCGTCATATTCAGCATACGAGTTGTAGTTGCTGGCTGCAGGGTCCATACATCCAACGACCGGATCGGCAAAGACACAGGAGCCATCGTCTACCACGAATGAGGGATTGTAGTTTTCAGCGCCTTCGTACGTACAACCTTCAAGACCCAGATCACAGGAGCCATCGTCAATCTGCGCCTGGGGGTCCCAGTTCTCCGCCTCAGTGTAGGTACAGCCGGTGCGGAGCTCCTCGTCTCCGGTCAGGGAGTCTAG
>PSPB01000014.1 GCA_003193815.1 Methanobacteriota archaeon | reverse complement strand
AGCGGTTCGGGGACGGTGCCGAAGAGCGGATGCTCGAAGCTCGCACCGCCGGTCGCCGTGCGGGTCAGCCTGCCGCGCGCAAATCGCAGGAGCGCTTCGCGCTTCGCGGTCGGCTGCCGCGGCCGGAACGCGGGTTCCCATTGCTCGAGCCAGTCGCCGTGCGGCTCGAGCGCCACGAGCGCGTCGGCCACTTCGGGGCGGTCGGCAGCACGCGACGCGACCAGCTCCCATAGCAGGCCGTCGCGAATTGCCTGTCGCACCCGCCGCAGCTCGGCGAAACTGACGAGCAGGTTGTGGCGCGCGAGCTGGCGCTCGCGCTCCGCATCGGAGAGCGCCGCGAGCGCGTCGGTGGTCGTCGCGGAGCAGACCGCGCAGCCGCACGGCAGCTCCTCCAGCTCGGTCAGCCGCCGCGTCAGCCGCCGCGTGCCCCAGCTGAACATCATGCGGCCGTCGGCGGCGAACTTGGCGTAGCTGGCGCTGTCGAACAGGTCGCAGCCGAGCAGCGCCGCGAGCGCGAAGAGCGACGGATGGCCGCAGCCGAACAGGTGCACCGGCCGCGCCGGTACCAGCGCGCGCTTCGCGGCGAGCACCAGTGTCGCCAGCTCGGCGTAGCGGTATTGCTCCATCAGCGGCACGACGCCGCCGATGGGGTGCATGTCGGCGTCGACGGTGGAGACTTGCGCTGCCGCGCGCTCGCGGAGCGCCGGATGGCTGCCGCCCTGCACCGTCGCGGCGAGCAGCATCTCGCCCTTGAGCGGGACGGCCGCCGCGATGCGTGCTTGCGTTTCCGCCAGCTCCGCCTCGGCGCGGTCGGCGTCGAACTCCGGTTCGGTGAAGACGTCGAGCACGGTGCCGATGTCGCTGCCGATGTCGCGCTGGAACTCGACGATGGCCTGCGGCTCGACCTCGATGTCGCCGTAGACGTGTGACTGGAAGGTGCCGCTGTCGGTCATCAGCGGGCCGTCCCACCCGACCAGTGCGTGGACGCCGTCCGCCAGCGCGCGCTCGCGCAGCTCGTCGTGCCGCGAAATAATGTAGGAATTGGTAATCAGTCCGGTCGCCCCGCAGTCGCGAATCTCCGCTGGCTTCAGTGTCAGCTTGCGCGGGTTGACCACCGGCAGCAGCGTTGGTGTCGTGAGCGCGCCGTGCGGGGTCATCAGGCGGCCGATGCGTGCCAGCCCGTCGCGTTGCCGGATTTTGAACACGGTGCGGCAGCGCTGGTGGGAATTATACCTTGCTCAATCTTCGCCCGGCGTGAGGACGTCGGCGGCAGCGCCGAGTATTGAGACGACGATAACTCCGCCAATGGCGACCAGCACCGCCAGCCGGCGGCGCTCGGGGTCGACCGCGCTGCGGGTGGCGACAATCGAGGCGGCGTAGGTTATCAGCAGCAGGATGTGCTTGGTCACCAACATCGTCACCCAGCGGTTTTCCATGAACTCCAGCAGGCTGGGGTGGCCCGGCTCGAACAGCCGCATCAGCCCCCCGATGAGGTTCATGACGATGCCCGCCAGCACCAGCCGGTTCGCCACCAGCGTGTTCGCCTCCAACCCGAGTGACGGCTGCCGCAGCATAACCAGCAGTACCACCAGCCCCGTCGTCAGCAGGATAGCGCCTACCGAGTGCAGGAAGGCGGTCGCGGTGCGCGTCTTGTCTGACGCGAGGAGTGTCTCGAGCACACTCGCTCCCTCGTCGGTCTCGCCGTGCGCGGATACTCCGGGGCTTACGAGAGGTAGTAGTAGGAGCAGCAGCAGCGGGAATAGCGCTGTGCGGCGGGCGAGGCGGCGGAGCACGGTACCGGCAGCAGTAAGGGATTAATAGTTTCAACATCTTGAGGGTGTGTGAACCGGACGCTCCCGAGCCTGTTGCTGGCCTCGCTGCTGCTTGCGCTACTGCTCGCTCCCGCGACGCAGGCGCACGACCCGCCACCCGAGACTTCGGGGCTGATGCTCTGGCTCTCCGACGACCAGGACCCGGGGCAGCTGCTGCGCGAGGGCGTCGCTGCTGCGCAGGACGGCAGCGAGGTGATTGCCGGCGGCGGCGAGACGCGCATTGGCAGCTGGGTGACGCCCCCGCTGGCGAGCGACCTCGCCATCAACGACACGATGCTGACCGTGGTCATGTACACTGGCCCCACCAGCGCCGGCGACATCTCGATTCGGGTCAACCTGATGGTCGACGGCGTGACGGTCGTCAGCGGTGAGGGCGACTCGGTGCAACTCTACGAGCCGTTCGTCACCAACATCCCCTTCCAGTCGGACCGCTTCGCGCTCAACGCCAGCGCCGGCGCGACTATCGAACTCGAAGTATTTGCGACGGTTTCGGGCGTCGGCGCGGCCGAGTTTATCTGGGGCCGCAACGACGCCGACGCGCACATGGCACTTGAGGACTGGATGCCGGCCGCCGAGCCGGGGCTGGTTGACGGCAGCTTGGCACTGACGCTCACGACACCCTGGGCGTGCGACGATGTCGCCGGCACGACGCTGCTGCTGCACGGCCCCATCGACGACCACGACGCCGACTGGCCCGAAACGCCCTCGCCGGGCTCAGTCGCAGCCGATGGCGTCGGCTGCGACTGGCACATGGTGGCGGAGCCCGAACCCGGCACTTTCCAGTATCGCTGGCAGGTGACCATGGTCGACGGCGAGCAGTTCAACGTCAGCGGCTACTACGAACTTCAGCAGGAAACGCAGGCACCGGTCTTCGCAACTGGAGGTGCACTGGCGGGGGCGGCCAGCTTCCCCGCGCTGGCCGCCCTCGCGGGAGTCGCGACGACTGCCCGCACGTTGTCGCTGAAGCGCGAGCAGTTGCTCGCGCTTCTGGCGCTGCTGGGGCTACTGCTTGGGAGTTTGCTAGGGCTGGAATTGCTGGCGGTCATGCTGGCGGGCGTGGTACTGGTGGGCTGGACCATCCGGCCGCTCTCCCTCGAAAATTGAGGCCCGCGAGCGGCAATCCTTAAAGCGCTCCCTTCGTGGACCGCCCGCGTGGGCCGGTAGATCAGTCTGGAAGATCGCCTCCTTGGCATGGAGGAGGGCGCGAGTTCAAATCTCGCCCGGTCCACCATGCGCGGTATCGCATGGAATTCTCGTCATCCCAGGTTGAATCGACGCTGCTGAAGGCGGGCGCGCTGCTCACCATAATGCTTGCCACGGGCTGGATGGCGCGGCGCGGCGTGCGGGTCAACTACACGCGCAAGCTGAACCACGTCGCGATTTTCTTCCTGCCGGTGGCGATTGACCGGCAGCTGAACGTCGCGACCTTCGCCGACATAGAATACCTGCTAACCAGCTCCGCCATCGTGACGCTCTCGCTGCTGTTTTTCTGGGAGCCGATTCGCAGCCGCTTCCCGCCCTACCAGCTGATGTTTGAAGGCTTCGACCGGCCCGAGGACCGGCCATACACGCTGGTCTGGATTTTCAGCCAGTTCGTCGCCGGTTTCATGGTCATGCTGCCCGCCATCTGGTACTTCGGCCAGATCGGCCTCGAGGGACTCATCCTCATCCCGCTGCTCATCAACGCTGTCGGCGACGGCCTCGCGGAGCCGATTGGCGTGCGCTGGGGCCGGCACGAATACCGCACGCGTGCGCTCGGCACCGACCGCACCTACGTGCGAACGCTCGAAGGCAGCGGCTTCATCTTGCTGACGGGGCTCGTGATTATCGCGCTGCACGCGTCGCAATTCAGCGGGCTACAGTTCGCGCTCGCGCTCGCCATCGTCCCGCTAGCGATGACCCTCGCCGAGGCGTTCTCACCGCACACCTGGGACACGCCGTTCCTGATGGCAGCCGGGTATGGCGGGTTGCTGCTGGTGATGCAGTTCTAGCAGGATTCAGATGTATCTAAAACTAGAGACAAAAAGACGCCAAAACTAGAGACGAGATTTTTTGTGAATAGTATTTCTCAAGGATGAAACCCTCCGAGGACTTGTATTATTCTTCTGTTTCTTCGTCGGAGTCTTCTCGCTCCTCATTATCTTCTTCGTCACGGTCTTTATCGTCCCTGTCGTCTCTTTCGCGGCCGCATCCCCGAATCAACGCTTCTAATTCTTCACAGGCTACTTCGTCACCTTCTTCACAGGCTTCTCCGAGTTCAGCCATCCTGGCTCTGATCTCTTCCCATACCTCATCGTCATGAGCCTTTCCGTTTTCTTTGTCACGACCTTCTTTATCTCTTCCAAATCTTTCTTTCCACTCTTCCATGGTCAGACAGGCTTCATCATCACCGCGTTCTTCACGCTCTTCGTCAGACCAGTTTTCTCGGTCCCAGTGTTTATCATCCCTTGACCAGTTCTTTTTATCTTCGTCAGACCAGTTTTCTCGGTCCCAGTGTTTATCATCCCTTGACCAGTTCTTTTTATCTTCGTCAGACCAGTTTTCTCGGTTCCAGTCCTTATCATCTCTTCCCCAGTCTTTTCTATCATCGAATAACTTTCTTTCGAACTCTCTAAGTGTGAAACATGGTTCTTCTCTATCTTCATCATAACTGTATCTTGCTTTCCACTGTTCTGCAGTCAAACAATCTTCATCTTCTTGTGAAACATCTCTGTCGGGCGCCTCACCCTCGACTCTTTTTTCATTTCCTTCACGATCTTCACTCGATTCTTTTCGGTCGACGTCTTCCCTATCCCAGTCTTTCTCGGACTTTTCTCTCCATTCCTCAATAGTCAGACAATCCTCATCAGACAACCCGTCACGTTCTTTTTTGTCAACTGAAGTGGAAGCCTCCTTGTTCAAGGCATCGTCGCTTCTATCGAAACTTGTCACTAAACCTTCTCTCAAATCACCAATGGTCGTACCGTCACCAAGAATCTGTGTGTCTTCGTTAGCTATAACCAGTGGCGATGCCGTGAGCAGCATGATGGCCATTACGAGAGCCTTACCTTCTAACACGGGCTTCGAGTTGTTATAGGGGTATATCAAGCTACGCCAAAAAAATTTTTTATTTTGTGCTTGGCGCGAGGAGGGGGATTTGAACCCCCGTGGGACAAGCCCATCGGATTAGCAATCCGACGCAATGGCCAGGCTATGCGATCCTCGCGCGACGTTCGCGACGCTGCCCCGGTTAAAGAGCCTGCGGCGGCGTTTCCCCCTCGCTGTCCGAGCCGCTCGCCGACCACGGGCAGCGGCTAAAACCGGCCGCTGCTGCGGGGGCATGAAGCTGGGGCTGGTGACCTCTAACGCGGGCAAGCTGCGCGAGCTGGCGGCGGCGCTGGAGCCGGCGGGCCACACGGTCGCGCAGCGCGCGCTGGAGTATCCTGAGGTTCAGGCGGCGAGCCTCGGGGCGGTGGTCGAGTTCGGGCTCGAGTGGCTGGCGCAGCGCCACGCGGGCGAGGCGCTGCTCATCGACGATGCGGGGCTCTTTGTCGACGCGCTGGGTGGCTTCCCCGGCGTCTACAGCCGCTACGCCTACGATACCATCGGCCCGGCCGGCGTGCTGGCGTTGCTCGGCGACGGGGCGGAGCGCAGCGCCGAGTTCCGCTGCGTGCTCGGTTTGCTGCTGCCCGACGGCGGCCGCCAGCTGTTCCGCGGCAGCTGCCGCGGCCGCATCACCCGCACGCCACGCGGTAACGGGGGGTTCGGCTACGACCCGGTTTTCGTCCCCGCAGGCGACGAGCGGACTTTCGCCGAGTTGCCGCTGGCGGAGAAGAATACGGTCAGCCATCGCGGGCGGGCGTTGGCGGCGCTGGCCGTGTATCTCGGCGACAGCGGCTAGCCGGGCCGGTAGGCGCAGCGCGTATCGCCCTCTTCGGCAACGATGACTTCGACCAGCCCCGGCAGCGCCGGTTCCAGCCGCTCGAAGACCCAGCGCGCCAGCACTTCGGTCGTCGGGTTTTCCAGCCCCGCGACGTCGTTGAGGTAATTATGGTCAATCAGGCTGCCGACCCCCACTTCGTAGGCGGCATCGACGTCGTAGTAGTCGGCGACCCACTGCTGCTCGTTATCAGTGTCGCCCTCGATGGCGAGCGTGACCGTGAAGCGGTGGCCGTGCAGCCGGTGGCAGGGGTGCTCGGCGGGCAGCCGCGGCAGCCGTCGCGCCGCCTCGACGGTATAGTCGCGCTCGATGCGAAACACGGTCGGGCAGCCGCGCGGGGATAAGAGCGCTGTCGCCCCCATCGCCGGCGCCCGTGGCTGATTTATATCGGGAGGGATGCGCCACCGTGAAGCACATCCTCGTCGCGGTCGCGTGGCCATACGCCAACGGGCCGTTACACTTGGGCCACATGGCGGGCTGCTACCTGCCGGCCGACATCTTCGCGCGCTACCACCGGCTGAAGGGCAACCGGGTGCTGATGGTCAGCGGCAGCGACATGCACGGCACTCCCATCATGGTCACTGCGCAGCAGGAAGGCGCCAAACCGGAGGAGGTCGCGCTGCGCTACCATAAGTTAATCACCAGTTCGCTCGAGGAGATGGGGATTTCCTTCGACCTGTTCACCCACACGCACACGCCCGAGCATGAGGCGGTGGTGCACGAGATTCTCGGGCGGCTCGATGAAGCGGGTTTCATCGAGCCGCGCACCACCACCGCGCCGTATGACCCGAAGGCGGGGCAGTTCCTGCCCGACCGCTACGTCGAGGGCACCTGCCCCCACTGCAAGTCGACCGGCGCGCGGGGCGACCAGTGCGATGAATGCGGCAAGACGCTCGACGCCGACGAGCTGATTGACCCGCACCCGAAGCTGAACCCCGACGTACCGCTCGAGTTCCGCGAGACCGAACATCTATTCTTCCGGCTCTCGGCGTTCCGCGAGCAGCTGCTAGAGTGGCTCTCCGAGGGCAAAGGCCACTGGAAGTCGAACGTGCTCAAATTCACCCGCAACTGGCTCGAGGAAGGCCTTGAGGACCGCGCCATCACGCGCGACCTGGAGTGGGGCGTCCCGGTTCCGCGCGATGGCTACGAAAGCAAGCGCATCTACGTCTGGTTCGAGGCGGTGATGGGCTACTACTCGGCGTCGCGCCACTGGGCGCAGCTGCAGGGCGAACCGGAGGAGTGGCGCAAGTGGTGGGACGACCCTGAGGCGGAGCACCGCTACTTCATGGCCAAGGACAACATCCCGTTCCACACCATCATCTGGCCGGCGATGCTGCTCGGCTGCGGAATGCAATTGCCGCATGACGTCCCGGCTAACGAATACCTGCTTCTGGACTCGGCGCAGTTCTCCAAGTCGCGCCGCCACGCGGTCTGGATTCCCGACTATCTCGAGCGCTACGACTCGGAGGCGCTGCGCTACTACCTGGCGGCAGTCATGCCCGAGCAGAAGGACGCCAATTTTTCCTGGGAGGATTACGTCACGCGCGTCAATACCGAACTCATCGGCAACCTGGGCAACCTGCTGCACCGCGTCGTCTCCTTCGCGCAGAAGAACTTCCCCGACGGGCTCCACGCCGATGAGTGCGCGTTGCCGGAGCTGCGCGACCGCGTCGCGACCGCGCACGCGAAAATGGATGCGGCGCTCGCGGCGTGCAAGTTCAAGCGCGGGCTGGCGGCGATGCTCGAGCTGTCGCAAGCGACCAACGCCGCGCTCAACGCGGCGGCGCCGTGGAAGCTGCTGAAGCAGGACCGTGCCGCGTGCGAGGCGCAGCTGGTCGGCTTCCTGAACGTCTGCCGCGCGCTCTCAATCATGATGATGCCGTTCCTGCCCCGGACGGGGGAAACCGCCTGGCGCTACCTTGGCCAGCCGGGAACGCCACAGGCGGCAGGCTGGGAGGCGGCGCTGGACGGCGCGACTGATTTTACCCTGCAGCGGCCCGAACCGCTGTTTGCAAAACTGGACCTGAAACAGGTCCTGGAGAAAGAAATGCCCCAAGACGAGCTACCAGAGCTAAAGCCAGAAATCAGCTTCGACGACTTCAAGAAGCTGGACATCCGCGTCGGCACCGTTGTCGGAGTGGAGAAGCACCCAGACGCCGACAAGCTGTGGCTGCTGGACGTCGATTTCGGCGGACCCACGCGCCGGCTCGTTACCGGCCTGCGCGGTGTCTACGAGGCCGACGAGCTACAGGGGCGGCAGATTGCGGTGCTCGTCAACCTGCAACGCGCCAAGTTCCGCGGCGTCGAGTCGGAAGGGATGCTGCTCGCCGCCGAGAGCGGTAAGCTGGTGAGCCTGCTCCAGCCTGACCAGCAAGTGGAGAACGGCAGCAGAATTCACTGACGACAGATATTTAAAAGAAACAGTGCCGGTGGAGGCATCTGGCGGCTACAGCGAAATCCCTTAAGCCGCCCCACTTCCCGGCGTGTGGGGCCCGTAGCCTAGCTGGAAAGGCGCCGGCCTTCTAAGCCGGAGACCCGGGGTTCGAATCCCCGCGGGCCCGCCATGCCCCACCTCACGGCGCCGTGCGGGTGAGCCCGCCACTCACTCGCCGAAGAACTCCGCGGCATCAACATTGCCGCCGGTCAGGATGACGCCGACACGCTGTGCGTCGCTCGCGAAGCCGGGTGAGAGCGTCGCCGCGAAGCCGATGGCGCCGCTCGGCTCGACCAGCAGCCCCAACTCGTCCCGCAGCAGCCGCATCGCCCGCCGCACACCATCGTCGTCGACGGTGATGATGGCGGCAAGGTGGTCACGCAGGATGGGCCAGGTCAGCTCGCCGAGACTGGAGAGCAGGCCGTCGCAGATGGTGTCGGGTCCGGTTTGCGGGATGAACTTCCCGGCGGCCAGCGACCGCGCCGCGTCATCGGCGCCAGCCGGTTCAGCGCCGTAGAGCGCGACCGCGGGCGCGGTGCCCCGCACGGCGATGCAGGTGCCCGAGAGCAGCCCGCCGCCGCCGATCGGCGTGATGATGGCGTCGAGCTCGGCCTGCGCCAGCAGCTCCAGCGCGGCGGTCCCCTGCCCAGCAATTACGCGCGCGTCATTGTAGGGATGCACCAGCACCGCGCCGGTCTCGCGCTGCACTTCCGCCAGCGCGCTTTTGCGCGCTGCCAGCGTCGGCTCGCAGAGCGTGATTTGGGCGTCGTAGCTCTCGACCGCACGCAGCTTTAGCGGCATTACGTTCCGGGGCATTACGATATGCGCCGCGATGCCGCGCATCTGCGCCGCGAGCGCCAGTGCCTGCGCGTGGTTGCCGCTGCTGTGGGTGCAGACGCCGCGCGTCGCTTCGGAGTCGGAGAGCGACGCGACCGCGTTCCACGCACCACGGAACTTGAATGCCCCCACTTTCTGCAGGTTTTCGCACTTGAAGACCAGTTGGCGACCAGCCAGCTCGTCCAGCGCGCCGGACGTCCTGACCGGCGTCCGCAGCGCCACGCCATCGAGCCGCGCAGCGGCAGCGTGGATATCGGCGAGCGTGACCATCGTGCTCCCAGCCCGCGAAGGGATTATATCTGACCACCCGTTTCCCTCAGTTGGAGTAGACGCCATGAATTGGGAGACCGGTTCTGAAGGTCCGCTGCTAGTTAGTGCCCGGGTGACCCATACCCGCGGTAAGCTGCTGGTCGAGCAGCGCATCACCAACACTGGCCCGGCGCCACTCGCGCAGCTCGAATTGCGATTGCTCTACGACCACGGCGAGCTGCGGCCGCACGGGCTCGACCGCGTCGCCATCAGCTACCTACAGCCGGGCGACTCGCATAGCGAAGAGATGTGGCTCGAGCCGCGCCACGAAGTGCAGGACGCGCCGCTCGCCTTGCGGGTGCGCGCCAGCGACCCTGCCGGCGCCAGCGCCGAATGCCGGCTCGAGCTGGGGCTATTCAGCTACCACCTGCACGGCCGCCCCTACTCCGGTCCGGTGCGCGGTGCGCTGCGGGTCGAACGCGCGCTGTCGCGGGACGCTCATTAACTCCCCCTGACTGGGCCAACGTGGGAGAATCTCCCTTCCGTGATGACCTGTTCGCCGGCTGCCGCGTGCTCGTTACCGGCGGCGGCACCGGGATGGGGCTGGCGTTCGCCACCGCCTTTGCAGCGCACGGCGCGCAAGTAGCAATCGCGTCGCGCAATGACGAGCATCTCGCGGCGGGCGCGGCCGCCATCGCCAAAGCCACCGGTGCGGAAGCGCTGACTCACGTCGTCGATGTGCGCGATAGCGAGAGCGTGGCGGCGCTCGCCGCCACGCTCGAAAGCGAGTGGGGCGCGCTCGATATATTGGTCAACAACGCCGCCGGGAACTTCTTCGCGCCGGTGGCCGAAATGAGCGAAAACGCCTGGCGCGCGGTCGTCGACATCGTGCTCGACGGTACCTTCCGCGTCTCGCGCGCGTGCCATCCGCTGCTCTGCAAGGGGCGCGACGCCAGCGTCGTAAACGTCGTTGCCAACTACGCTTGGGGTGCCGCTCCCTTCGTGGCGCACTCCGGCGCCGCCAAGGCAGGGGTGCTGAACCTGACGCGGTCGCTGGCGCTCGAGTGGGCCAGCCACGGAATCCGCGTCAACGCGTTCTGCCCCGGCGTCGTGCCTACGGAAGGCGCGAAAGCCAACCTGTTCCCGGCGCCCGAAATGGAGCAGATGATTACTGACACCATCCCGCGCGGGCGGCTCGCGACCGCCGACGAGATGGCATTGCAGGTGCTCTGGCTCGCCGCGAGCGACTACGTGACCGGCGAATGCCTGGTTGCCGATGGGGGGCAGTGGCTGGCGGGCAACCCGTTCTACACGCTCGGGAAGCAGATAGCAGACTAGTTGCCCGAGAAACGGTGCTCGCTCGTGAAGCCGGCGTCCGGCATCGCCATCATGGTCTTCGCGCCGGACGCGATGGCGATCGCACGCGAGATGGTTTCGGGGAAGACGCGCTCGAAGAAGTAGCGGCCCGTAATGAGTTTGTATTCGTAGAACTCGTCGCTTCCGCGCTTCGCAAAGGCGACCTTCAGCATCTGTAACCACATGTAGCCCAGCGCCACCAGCCCGAACTGCCGCAGGTAGTCGGTCGCGCCAGCGCCGATTTCGTGCGGGTTTCCCATTCCCTTTTGGGCCAGGAACATGCTGGTCTTCTGGAGCCCGCGCAGCCCTTTCGCAAATGGCTCGACAAACTCCTTCAGGTCGGGGTCATCGCGATGCTGCTCGACAAACTCCAGCGCGGGGTGGAAGAAGCGGCGCAGTAGCCGCCCCATGTCGCGCGGCAGCTTGCGCCCCGCCAGGTCGAGCGCCTGGATGCCGTTGGCACCTTCCCAGATGGGGGCAATCCGCAGGTCGCGTACGAATTGCTCCATGCCGTGCTCGCGGATGTAGCCGTGGCCGCCATAAATTTGCAGCATGTCGTTGGTGATTTCGCACCCCAGGTCGGTGCAGAGCGCCTTGACAATCGGCGTCAGGATTTCGACCAGTTCGCCGTTCTCCTCGCGTATTGCCTCGTCGGGGTCCGCCAGCGAGCGGTCAATCGAAATCCCGGTCCAGACCGCCAGGCAGCGCATCCCCTCGATGAGCGACTTGGCGCGCAGTAGCATCCGCCGGATGTCGGGATGCACTATCAGCGGGTCCGCCTCCTGCTCCGGATACCGGGCCCCTCCTAGGTCGCGCCCCTGCAGCCGGTCCAGTGCATAGGCCAGCCCGTTCTGGTAGGCGATTTCAGCGACGCCGACGCCCTCCATGCCAACCGCCAGTCGCTCGTGGTTCATCATCGCGAACATCGCGCGCAGCCCGCGATTCTCCTCGCCAATCAGCCAGCCCCGCGCATCCTCGAGCGCGATAACGCAGGTCGGGGAGCCCTTGCACCCCATCTTCTCCTCAATTGAGAGCGCCCGGATGCTATTGCGCTCGCCCAGCGTTCCGTCGACGTTAGGGATGAACTTGGGCACCAGGAAGAGCGAAATGCCCTTGACGCCCTGCGGCGCACCGGGCAGCCGCGCCAGCGTCAGGTGCAGGATATTCTCGGTCAGGTCGTGCTCGCCGCCGGTGATGAAAATCTTCTCGCCGTCAAGCCGGTAGCTGCCTTCATCATCGGGCTTCGCCTTCGTGCGCAGCAGCCCCAGGTCGGTCCCACAGTGCGCCTCGGTCAGGCACATGGTGCCGAACCACTCGCCACTCATTCGGCAGGTAGAGCGACTTGAGTTCGTCGCTGCCATACTGGTGGATGCAGCGGTAGGCGCCCTTGGTAAGCCCGGTCATGGTCGCCAGCGCCATGTTGGTCGCGCACATCATCTCGTCGCCCAGCACCTCGAAGGCGGTCGGGAACCCCATCCCTCCATATTCGGGATGGGCAAAGAGCGTCACCAGCCCAGTATCACGGATGGCGTCGATGGCGTCGTGGAACTCGGGCGGCAGCGTCACCTCGCCATCCTTGAACTTGGCGCCAACTTGGTCGCCGATCTGATTGCTGGGGAACCAGATGTCCTCGGCGATTTCGGCCACCTGGTCGATAATCATCTGCACCATTTCCCAGGTCGCCTCCTCGA
>PSPB01000013.1 GCA_003193815.1 Methanobacteriota archaeon | reverse complement strand
TCCTCATTCCATTCCCCGATGGCGTTCAGCGGGTCAACCTCGACGATAATGGTGTGGTTGCCCAAGATTGAAGTGCCGCTGTCAAGGTCCCAGGTAATCCACGCCAGTGCCTCACCAGGGACGTAGACGACACCTTGCCTAGTGCCATTCTCGAGATTCCCGATTATGAAATCAGCAATTTCGCTGGCACTGCCGCCCTCGGGTTGATCCCAGAAACGGACCCTTACGTCCGAGGCGGGCTCGACACTGTCATTGTTGTAGACCAGAACCGAGAGATTAATCGCGTGGTTCTGGAACGGCAGCTCCAGCCATTCATCCAGTGGGTCGGCTACCAGTCCCCGGTTGACGCTGACCGTAAGCTCGGGTGTATGGGGATGAACAAAAATAAATTCGTCAAAGACGTTGTTATCCTCGTTGGTCTCCTCAATATCATCATCTGAATCCAGAGTAATGCGAAGTGTGTGATCGCCCTCTGCACCGGGTTGCCAAGTAATATTGACCTGCGCCGCACTACCATCCCGAACATTGCGTACTTCCAGTGTTTCGATTTCGGTTATATTACCATCAAGAATATCTTGGAAGAGGACATAGAACAAAGGTGCTGAAGCACGCCCTGAATTCTGGAACAGGACGACCACATCGGCAATGTCTCCAACGGCAGGATCCGGAGGTGAAAGAATTACGGTTGTACCCTCAATAAATTCCAAATCCGCTGTAGGCTCACCAAATACATGGAACTCGTAGTAAAGCACGTTGTTATTCTCGTCAGTCTCATCAATATCATCCATGTAGTCAATAAGCACAGAGAAAATCCGGTCCCCCTCAGCGTGGTCTGTCCAATCAAATTCAATCAACACGGCCTTGTCTGCACCAATTGCACCTATCGTCACATCGTGGACTACATCACACTGCATGTCACCCGGCGCACACTCGTCTGTATGATTCATTACCAGGACTGTGACATCGACAGCAGCTTCAAGGCCATTATTGCGCACCTCGAATGAACCCTGGAAGGCCTCATGCGCCACCGGGTCCTCGGGGTCGATGTTCATGTTGAGGGGCTCGACATCAACGTCGAGCGCCGTCACCGGCGACGCCAGCAGGAGCAGCGCCAGCGCCGAGAATAGCAATCCGGTCAAGGCCGGGAGCAGGTTCAGCCGCACACCCACACTCTTTATGCCGGGGAAATAAAGGTTTCTGATGGGAGGAGGGCTTAAAGGAAGCGAGCGGTGCGCCCGCGTGGACCCCACCTGCGTGCTCGACTACCGCTACGGCCGCGACGAGATGCGCGCTATCTTCGGCGCCGATGCCTACCTGCGAGCATTGCTCGAGGTCGAGGCGACCCTCGCCAAGGAGCAGGAAGCGCTGGGACTGATTCCGAAAGGACACGGTACGGCAATCCGCAAGGCGATTCCCAAAGTCAGTCGCGACCGCGTCGAAGCTATCGAGGCGGAAATCAGGCATGACATCATGGCGGTCGCGAAAGCCCTCGCAGAGCAAGCGGGCGACGCAGGCAGGTCGGTGCACTTCGGCGCGACCAGTTACGACATCGTCGATACGGCCCGCGCGTTGCAGCATCGCGACGCGCTGGCACTAGTCGCTGACGGAGTTGACGCGCTCATCGCCGCGCTGGCGGGACAGGCGCGCGAGCACCGCGATCTGGTGATGCTGGGGCGGACCCACGGCCAGTGGGCGACGCCGGTCACCTTCGGGCTGAAGATGGCGGTCTTCGCCGCCGAGGCGGCCCGGCAGCGCGAGCGACTGGCCGAGCTGCGACCGCGGCTCGAGACCGGAAAGCTGCTCGGCGCGACCGGCAGCGGCGCCGCACTGCACCCGCACACACTCGAGCTGCAGGACCGAGTTATGGCGCGGCTCTCACTCAACGCGCCGCTGGCGACCACGCAAATCCTGGGGCGCGACCGGCTGGCGGAGCTGGTGCAGTGGGGCGGTAACCTGGCGACCAGTATCGAGAAATTCACGCTAGAAATCCGGAACCTGCAGCGCAGTGACATAGGCGAAGCAGCCGAGGCATTCGACGCGGCGAAGCAGGTTGGCTCGTCAACCATGGCGCAGAAGCAGAACCCGATTACGTGCGAGAATCTGGGCGGCCTGGCGCGGATGGTGCGCTCGTTTGCGGCGCCAGCACTGGAGAACAACTTGCAGTGGCACGAGCGCGATCTGGCCAACTCGAGCAGCGAACGAATGCTGCTGCCCCATTTTTATATACTTATCGACGAGATGCTCTGCAAGGCTGTGGAGGTCTTCCACAATGTCCAGCCAAATCAGGAGCGCATCGCCGCCAACCTTGCCACGGCTGGCGGGCTACCTATGGCCGAGGCAGTGCTTCTGGCGCTGACCCGCGCCGGCATGGACCGGCAGGCAGCGCACGAACTGGTGCGGCAAGTTTCCATGCAGGCCGCGACTGGCGAGGCTAGCTTCCGCGACCTGCTGCTGGCCGAAGGCAAAATCGCGAAGCTCATGACTGCTGCTGAAATCGACGCGGCGCTCGACCCCGCCAACTACGTGGGCCACGCTGGCGAGATTGTTGACCGCGTGCTCGCCTCGCTGGCGTGAGCCTGTTCCTGCTGCGCTACGGCGAACTGGGGCTCAAGGCGCCCGGGACGCGGCGGCGCTATGAGCAGAAGCTGGCTGACAACCTGCTCCAGCGGCTGGCGCTGGCCGGCATCGAGGCGCGTATCGAGCGCATGCGCGGACGCTTTTTCGCGCACGTCGTCGAGGGCGGCACAGCGCCTGACGGGGATTCTGTAGCCGGCGTGCTGGCACGCACCTTCGGGATTGTCTCGCTCTCACCGGTGGAGGAGCTGCCAGCCGAGCTGGAGCTGCTCGGGGAGGCGGCGGCCGAGTGGGGCGCCGCGCTGCCACAGGGCGCTAGTTTCGCGATTCGCCCGCGCCGCACCGGCTCGCACTCGTTCACGTCGCAGCAGTTGGGCGCCGACCTTGGCGCAGCGGTACTGGCGGTTCGACCCGACCTGAAAGTCAACCTTTCCGCGCCCGATCACGCGCTGTATGCCGAGGTGCGCGACAAACGCGCGTTCCTGTTTCGCAAGGTGCTGCCGGCGGTCGGAGGGCTGCCGCTACACACGCAGGGCAAGGTACTGGTCCACGCAGAAAACTGGCGCGACCTAGTCGCGGGCTGGCTGCTCGCCAAGCGCGGCTGTACGCTCGAGCTGGTCGAACAGGCGCAGCTCCCCGCTGCCGAACGGACGGCGCTCGAACGCTGGCATCCGCGACTGCGCAGCCATCCCGCCACGCCATTGGAGGAGCTGCCGCAGCTGGCGCTTCGCCGCAAGGCGCTCGGAGTGGCAGTCGGGTGGGACGCGCAGCGTATGGTCGCGCCGCCGGCCGGGATGACCTGGCACGCGCCGCTGCTGGCGCTGCCGCCGGAACGCGTGGCGGTGCTGCGCGAAATACTCCTTGAGAAGCGCGACCCGGAAGGCCCGTCAGGCAAGGCGCCGGCATGACCATTGCATTGCTGGGCGCCGGCGCGCTCGGTTCGGTGCTCGCGGCACGGCTTGTGCAGGGCGGCGCCGAGGTCGTGCTCATCGCTGATGGTGCACGCGCCGAACGGCTGCGCCGCGGCTTGCGGGTGGTGGGGCTGACGCAGTTCCGCGAGGCGCTAGCGGTGCAGTCGACGCCCGAAGGCTGCGACTGGCTGCTGCTCTGCACCAAGTCGTGGCAGCTGGAGCCGCTGCTGCCCCGGCTCGAGGCGTGGTGCGTGCCGGTGGTCGCGTGCCAGAACGGGCTGCTCGCCGTTGATGCGCTGGCCGATGCTCTGGGCGCCGGAAACGTGGCAGGGTTCGTGACTGGGCTCGGCGCTGCGCGGCGGCCCGACGGCAGCGTGTTGCACGCCGGCGACGGCTACGCGGTGCTGGGCGCAGCGGTCGGCGCGCCGACCGCCGCGCTGCAACTGCTGCGTGACGCGCTCAGCGCGGGCGGAATCGAGGCGACCCTAACGAGCGATTTGCCGGGAGAGCTGTGGCTCAAGGCTATCGCGAATAACGCAATCAACCCGGTCGCCGCGCTGGCGGGTGTCCCGAACGGCGCGCTCCGCGAAGGCGCGCTCCGCGAACGGGCACAGGCGGCCTGCCGCGAGGGAACCGCGGTCGCCACAACACTCGAAATCGTGCTGCCGGGCGACGCGTGGGCACGCGCGCTGGAAATCATGGAGCGCACCGCCAAAAACCACTGTAGCATGCTGCAGGACCTGGAAGCGCAACGACCGACCGAAATCGACGCAATAACAGGTGCCATCGTGCGGCGCGGCCGCCGGACAGGCGTCGCGACGCCGGTCAGCGAAGCGTTGCTGCGCACCGTCCGCGAGCGCGAAGTGCACTCCTGAAACAGGCGACCGAAAACTACTTTTATGACTCACCCGAGCGGGGGCATGGTCAAGCGGATAGTGCGCGAGCCGGGGCTCACCTTCAGCGAATTTTCACTGCTGACCGGGCTGACGCCGGCTGACTGCACGCTGCCCAATATCTCGCTGGCGACCGAACTGGCCGGGCTCAGGCTGCGGCTGCCGCTGCTCAGCGCGGCGATGACTTCCGTCACGAGCTACGAAATGGCGCTCGCGCTCGGCAAGGAGGGTGGGCTGGGGGTCCTGCCGGTGCGGCTGCCCGTCGCCGAGCAGGCGGCCATCGTCGAACGCATCAAGGGCTACGAGATGGGATTCGTCGAGGAGTCGGTCTGTATCGAGCGCGAAACTACGATTGACGAGGCGGTGCGGCTGGTTGAGCGGCACGGCCACTCCAAGCTACCGGTCACCGACCGCAACAACGTCTTTCTCGGGCTCTTCAGCTTCGACCGCTACCTGGAGCTGGACGCTCCGCCGGGCGACCCGGTCGGGAGCGTCATGCTCACACCCGGGGAAATGGAATGCTGCCACGACCCTGCATTGAGCGTCGAGCAGGCGAAACAGCTGCTGGGCGAAGGGCGCTACCTGGTCGTGCTCGACGAGCTAGACCGGCTGGTGAAGCTGGCGTTCCGCAAGGACGTCGAGAAAATCCCGGTCGCCGCCGCCATTTCGACCCACAAGGGGTGGCAGGAGCGGGTCGAGGCCAACCTGGCAGCCGGCGTCGACATGTTTGTCATCGATACATCGGACGCCCACAGCGAGTTCGTCGGCGAAGTGCTGACCGTATACCGCGCGATGAAGACCGACGTCCCAATTTGCGCCGGCAACATCATCACCGCCGACGGAGCGCGATACCTGATGGAGCAGGGCGCCGACATCGTCAAAATCGGGATGTCATCCGGCTCAATCTGCACCACCCAGCGGCAGAAGGCAACTGGCCGCGCACCGCTGACGGCGCTCATCGCGGCTGACCGCGCCCGACAGGAGTTCCGCGAGGAGGGCGGCCGTTACGTGCCGCTCGTCGTCGACGGCGGCGTCGGGTCGGCGGGCGACATGATTATCGCGCTGACGCTGGCGGACGCGGTGATGATGGGGGGCTACTTCAACCACTTCCTGGAGGCTGCCGGGGAGAAGTTCGACGAAAACCTGCGGCTCACCAGCCATGAGCCGGAGATGCGCTGGGTCGCCACCTGGGGCGAGGGGTCAGCCCGCGCGCGCAACCTGGACCGCTACGGCCACGCCACGGCGAAGAGTTTCTTCACCGAAGGCGAGGAAGGCACGGTCGAATTCCGCGGCCGGCTCAAGCCGCGGCTGAAGGAAGATATGCGCAAGGTCAAGGCTGCGCTCGCTAATACCGGCAGCCGCACGCTGGCGGAGTTCCGCGAGCAGGCGGTCATCGAGCTGATGTCGCCCCGCACCCGCGACGTGGTTGGCGACACCCACTCCATCCGCGTCGGCGGCGGTTGAGGGCGCGCCGCTAGCTGGGTCGCAGCAGCTCGACGAAATGGTCGTATTCGTCACCGAGATGGATATAGCAGCGGCGCCACGGCTTCAGCTGCCCGTCGCGTGCCGGGACGAAGCGCCAGGCGTGGCCGGCGCCGACGAGGTCTTCGGCCAGCAGGATGTCTCCGGCGCCAATGGTGGCGCTGGTCGTCTCGTCAAAAGTTTCGACGTCGCAGCTGCGGAACTCGAGGCAGCCACCCAGCGTCAGTACCAGCTGCTTGCGCGGCGCGGTGTGCGCCAGCTGCGGCCCTTCACCCGCGCCGCCCTTCGGCAGCGGCGTGACGGCGAATTGCAGCCGCAAGTCGCCGGCGTTGTCGAGGATATTCTCGTTGACGAACAGCTCCGAAAAAAGGCCGACCGACCCGAGGCCAGTCTTGCGCACCAGCGGCAGCACGGTCCACGCAAAGCGGGTCTTCCCGCCGGGGCCGGTATACATGCGCAGGATTGGCAGGCCCGTTGCGTCAGCCATACTATGCGCTGCCGTGCGCCGCGGCGATGGCGGCGTCGGTCTGCGCGACGCTCGCACGCCAGTCCGCTTCGCTGCCGGTTAGCGCGCGGATGGCGTCGACGTTCTCCGGGACGACGTCACTCTCCTGATGGATGGCCTGGAAGTAGTATAGTGTGTCGCCGACCAGCTTAACTCCGTCTTCCCAGACGAAGATTTCGTGCAGGTCGCCCCAGCGCCGGCCGATGTCGCGCGCCATCTCCATCACTTCGGCCGTCGTCGTAATCCGGCTGTCGCCGCCGTGCATCACGATGACGCGCGGCTGCGCGCGGAATAGCTCGACGGCCGCGTCGGTCGTCAGCCCATGGCCTGACGGGAGCGTGGCGACGATGGCGTGAACGTGCATGATGGTAGTGGGTACGGCGACAGCCAGCGAGTTAATGCTGATTTCAGGGCGGACAGTCATCAGGTCGGGGCCGTGGTGGCTCGGCACTTTCAGGACGGGTTTGATAGCGTTAATCGGGCCTTTGCCTGAATCTCCAGGGTCAGCCGCGCGGCGAATCATAGTGCACTCGACCGCGAGCGAGCGGCACGCTTCCCAGAGCGGCACCAACGTCCGCGAAAGCCCGGTGGTATTGCACGAGACCACGCGCGTCGCGTCGGCGCCCAGATTGGCGTCGTGGTTGGCGCTCGAACTGTAGGAAAGGCCGGTAAGGGCGTGCGGTTCACCACCCTGGAAAACAGCCTTCACGCCCGCCTTGCGGTATTTCGTGAGATTCTCCGCGCCCATCTTGCCGGGCGAGCAGTCGACGACGACATCCGCCGCCGCGAGCAGCTCCGACAGGCCACCCGCGCATTCGTAGCCGCCTTCGCTGAAGGCGGCTACGCGGCCGGCGTCGTCCGAAGTGCAGTAGAGCGGGAAGCCGCGGCGCACCGCCAGCTCGCAGCCAAAGCTGGGGCCGGTCTTGGTGACTCCCACAATTTCCATGTCAGCTTGCGCTGCAACCGCGTCGGCGACGCGCTTGCCGATGGTGCCAAAACCGTTGATGGCGACTCGTGTGGCCATGCGCGCCCATTCGGCCGGTTTTTAAAGTCAGTCGTCGGTTTCTTTCTGCTCGACAATTTTCTTCAGGTCCTGTATGGAAATCGTGCGCGATTCCGGTTTTGGGGAAGATTCCTCGTCATCAGGAGCATCAGATTCTGACTCCGCTTCCGGCTCGGGCTCCGCCTCTTCGGATTTCGCGTCGACCTCCGAGCCGCCATCCCCGCGCGAGCCGACCGCGTAATCACTCTCGCCCGCCGTGCCGGAAACCACGCTCGCATCCCCGGCCAGCGCGCCTTCGAGCTCCGCATGGCGTTCCTCCGCCTCCTCTCCGGCAGACTCCTCGAGCTCTTCCTCGGGCGACAGCTCCTTCTCTTCAGTATCCTGCTTTTCAACAACCATCTCCGACGGAATAGCGGGCGGCTCAACGGGCTCGTCCGGCAGCGGCACCAGCGGTTCGGCCGGCTCGGGCGGAACAGCACCCGGCGTCGCAATCGCCTCGTAATATTCCCACGCCTGCTTCTCGGCGGCCAGCGCGACCGCGTTGGAATCGCCGTCGTCGAGCGCCTGCCAGATGGCGGCGAGCCGGTCGACAATGAAGGCGAAATAGCGGGGCGCCGCGTCGTACGCCTGCTCGGTCCAAATGAATGGAATCCACGCCAGCACCTGCCGGTTGCGGGGGTCGCAACTGAAGCGTAGTTGTGGCCCGGGGTAGATGATGCCGCCGCACGGGATACGGTAGTTGTTCATGAACGCCAGCACCTTGTAGATATCCTGCTGGCGCGGCTGCTGTCGCAGGCCATACTGGCACTCGAAATAGATGTTGACGCCACGGTAGTTCAGGAAAATCTCCGGCTGCCCGGAGCCGACCGCGGGCGCTGCTGGTTCGTCGCCCGGGAAGAGCATGCCCATAATGGAATCGCCCCACCCCTCGCGCACCGCGCCGGGGGCGTCGTAGCGCAGGATACTCTCCTTGCGGGGCGAGCGGAACTCGCGCAAGCTCTTCGAGTGGGCGCGCAGGCTAAGGCCGTTGGCCATCTCGCACACAATCCAGAGCGCGTAGACGTCGGCCATACGCTGCGTCTCGACGAGCACAGTCTCTTCGTAGTAGGAGCGGTAGTCGCGCAGGAATTCCTGCCAGAGCGGAGGCAAGTCGCGGTAGGCGCGGTTCTTGAGGCGCCGGATTTCCTGCTCCGCTTCGCGATTGATTTCGCGCGCCTCCTTGCGGATGTGCCGCGCCACGCCAAGCAATTCCTTGAGCTTACCGCCCAGCAGTATCTGCTTGTGGAGCAGGCAGACCGCATCCAGCTTCTCTAGCTGTTCCCGGACTTCATCTGACGCAGGGCCAGCTTCCTGCCCGTAGATAGCAGCCCACGCCTTGCGCTCGCGCTCACGCCGATCCATCTCGTCACGGAAGAAGACTGCCTCGGTGAAGAGCTCGATGTGGAACTTCACGAGCAGGAGGTTCGATGGCGTGTGCCATTTCCGCTTGCGGATGTCGGTAACGTGGACGGTCGCGTATTCGACCCCCTTCTGCGCACGCACCAGCGCAGTCTTCTCCCAGCGCACCGCGCCACGAATCGTCGATTTCATGTGCTTGCGCTGCTTCTCGATAAGATAAGAGAAGGCGCCCTTCTGGACGCGCCGCGTCAGCTTCAGCAAGCGCTCCGAGAAATCGAGGAGCTGGGAGATGTTGAGCAGGATTTTCTCCTCCTCGATGGAAGCGGTCGCGCCAGGGTAGGCGGCACTGCTCTGGTCATCGGCTCCCGCCGCCTGCACCAGAGCCGGAATGTGCTGCTCGCGCAACGCCTGGAAATGCTCATAGTCGAGCATTTCAGGGGCAATCACTACTTCGAGCCGATTCGAGACGCGGCCGCCGGACTCGTGCAACTCAAGCCGGTTGGCGCCGATGTAGTCGGGCACCCGGAACCGCAATGAGTGGGTCTGGTTGCTCGCCAGCGCCGGCAATTTCTCGAGCGTGATGTTCCCCATCCTGAGGCTGGGCGCCTCGAGCGGCTTCAGCGCATGCACCAGCAGCGTCAGCGTCTCGCCCTCGAGCAGGTGCTCGCGCCCCTCGGGCAGCTGCAGCTCGAGGGTCGCGCGCGGCGTCGTCATTAGCCGAAGATGCTCATGCCAGGTGAATCGACCATCTTCTCGAGCGTGTGGGTGATTTCAGCTTCGGCACCCAGCACCTGCTCC
>PSPB01000012.1 GCA_003193815.1 Methanobacteriota archaeon | reverse complement strand
CGCTATCCCGGACTGATTTCATGGCAGGCGGCGCCGGGCGGCGGGACGACCGACTACGCCATTGCCATCTTCCACGCTGCGCTGCGCGATGGCAGCTACGAATGCTTCGTTGGCCCCGAGACGCGGCTGCCGATGATGTATATGCCGGATGCCCTGAAGGGGACGCTCGACCTGATGAACGCGCCGCTGGAGGCGTTGCAGCACCACTCTGACTTCAACCTCGGCGCGATGTCATTCTCCGCCAGCGAACTGGCGGCCGCCATTGCGCAGCGTGTCCCCGGCTTCGAGTGCCGCTACGCACCCGACTCGCGGCAGGCGATAGCCGACTCGTGGCCCGACACGGTCGACGACTCTGCGGCACGCGAGGAGTGGGGCTGGTCGCCCCGCTTCGAGCTGGAGGAGATGGTCGACGACATGCTTGAAAACCTGCGGCGCAGGCTGGAGATGGAATGAGCGACCCCACCGCCTGGATGCGCGACGAGTACGAGGTGCTCGTCAAGGCAAGCCTTGACTGGCGGCCGCCGGTGCTGGAAGGCCCATCAACGCCCCGCTGCCGGGTTGGCGGGCGCGAGCGGCTGATGCTCTGCTCGAACAATTACCTGAACCTGAGCAACCACCCGCGGCTGAAGGAGGCCGCCATTGCGGCTGTCCGCAGCCACGGTGCCGGCTCGGGCAGCGTGCGGCCGATTGCGGGCAACATGGACCTGCATGTCCGGCTGGAGCAGCGCATCGCCGAGTTCAAGCGCCGTGACGCCGCTATCTACTACCAGACCGGCTTCGCCGCCAACGCCGGGCTGATTCCGCAGCTGGTGGGCAAGGGCGACCACCTTTTCACCGACGAGCTGAACCACGGCTCTATTATTGACGGCGTGCGATTGACGAAGGCGGCGCGCAACATCTATGCACACAACGACATGGGTGAGCTGGAAGACCTGCTGCGCAAGGCTCCCGACACGGGGCGCCGGCTCATCATCACCGACGGCGTCTTCTCGATGGACGGCGACACCGCGCCGCTCGACGAAATCTGCGCGCTCGCCGGAGAATATGGCGCGATGACCTACGTGGACGACGCACACGGCGAAGGCGTGCTGGGCGAAGGGCGCGGAATCGGGGTCCATTATGGAGTCGAAGACAAGGTCGATATCGAAATGGGAACCTTCTCCAAGGCATTCGGCGTCGTTGGCGGGCTCGCCGCCGGCAGCGAACATCTCGCGAAATACGCCTTCAACAAGTCGCGCACCTTCCTGCTCTCGGGCTCCGCCCCGCCCGCGACGGTCGCCGCCTGCACCGCTGCGCTGGACGTGCTCGATGAAGAGCCGCAGCACGTCGTGAATCTCTGGAAGAATACCGCCTATTTCCGCCGCGGGCTACAGCAACTCGGCTACGACACCGGTGTTTCCACGACCCCCATCATCCCCGCCATGTGCGGCTCTTCGAAGCAGGCGCAGGCGTTGAGCGGTGAACTGATGCAGCGCGACGTCTTCGCGCTGCCCATCGTCTTTCCGATGGTCGCGCGCGACAAGGCGCGCATCCGCGTCATCATGAACGCCGGGCTCGCGCGTGAGGACCTGGACGAAGCGCTGGGCGCTTTCGAAATGGGCGGCAAGGCAGCAGGAGTGCTGTGAAACCCCGCAAGGCGACTTGCCGATGAAGCTCAGCGACGCGGAATGGCGCACGCGGCTGAGCCCGGAGCAATACGAGGTCTGCCGCTGCAGTGCGACCGAGCCGCCTTTCGCCAACGAATACTGGGACTGCCACGACGCCGGCAGCTACCGTTGTGCGGCGTGCGGCGCGGAGCTGTTCGACTCGGAAACGAAATTCGTTTCAGGCACCGGCTGGCCCAGCTTCAGCGCGCCAGTTGCCGACGGGGCGGTCGCTGAGCGCGAGGACGACTCGCTCGGCGTGCGCCGCACCGAGGTAGTCTGCACTGGCTGCGAGTCGCACCTTGGGCACATCTTCCCCGACGGGCCGCAGCCAACGGGACTACGTTTTTGCATCAACTCCGCCGCGCTATCTCTTAAGCGGCGCTAGTCGGCCAGTTCGCTGAGCCACGCGCCGCCCGCCAGGAATGCCAGGTCGTAGAGCAGCAGCAGTGTCAGCGCAGTCGCAATGCCCGCGTCATCGAGCAGCAGCGCCTGCAACGCGCGCAGTGACGCTTCGACCACGGTAAAGAGCAGCAGCGGGATGGCGAGCAGTGTCCCGAGCATCCACGCGCCGGGCAGCGGCGCTGCCGCCTGCGTCGTGAGCGTCCCGGCGGCGGAAACGCCGACCGCCGAAAGCAGCAGGATTGCGAGCGCAGAGGGCCATGCGGAGCCGAATGAGTTCTCGAAGAGCAGTATATAAAATCCGAAAGCAAGCAGCGTCAGCCCCGAGAGCAGCAGCAGGTTGCCAGCCCAAGCGCCGAGGAACAGCGTCGCGCGCGGGAGCGGCGCCAGCCGCAGCATCTCGCTGGTGCCGCGGTCGCCTTCGCGCAAGGCGGTGTGCGTCAGCAGCCCCAGCCCGGCGAAGAGCAGCACGCTCCAGAGAATCGCGGGCGCCAGCCGTGCGCGGGCAATTTCGTCGTTGGTGAGCGTGAAGCGCAGCAGCAGCAGCAGCGCCAGCACCAGCATCGCCGCCGCGACGGTGCTCTGCAGCGACCGTAGCTCGACGCGCACTTCCTTGCGCACCAGCGCCGCCAGTGGGCTCACGCCAGCACCCCGTCGGCGAGCGCTAGCGTGCGGTCCGCCGCAAGGCCGCTGCCGTGCGCCACCACCAGCACCGCCCGCCCATCGTCACGCCATTCGGAGATGAGCGTCCGCAGCAGCTCGAGCCCGGCGGAATCGAGCGCGGCGAACGGCTCGTCGAGCAGCAGCGTCGTCGGCTGGTGCAGGGTAGCGCGCGCCAGCGCCAGCCGCTGCAACATCCCGCGTGAGTAGATGCCGGTGCGGTCGTCGGCAAAAGCCTTGAGGCCGACGCGCTCGAGCGTGGCGTTAATTTCCGCCGAGTGCTCCGGCAGCTGGTGCAGCTGTGCCCAGAGCGCGAGGTTTTCGCGGCCGCTCAATTCGCCGTAAAAGCCGGGGCGGTGGCCGGCGAAGCCGATGCGTGACCGCACTTCGACGCCGTCGGAGAGCGCGAAGCCGTCCACTTCTGCTTCGCCGCTGTCGGCGCGATCGAGCGTTGCGAGAATGCGCAGCAGCGTTGATTTGCCGGCGCCGTTCTCGCCCTGCAGCAGCACCACTTCGCCGTCGGTGACCGACAGGTCGAGCCCGCGCAGCACGCGCCGCGCGCCGAACGCCTTCTGCAGCCCGCGGACGGCGAGCATCAGTCGCCCAGCGCGGCGGCGAATTCCCGCGCGGCCGCGCCCGGGTCTTCCGCCTGGTAAATGGCGCGCCCCACGATTATGAGGTCGGCGCCTGCTGTGATAGCCGCGCGTGGGTCGCCCCCCTGCGCACCGATGCCGGGGGCGATGATTTTCAGGTCGCCGACCGCTTCCCGCACGGCGGTGATGTCTTCCGGTCGCGTTGCCGGGGCGACGACACCGGTCGCGCCGCCGTCGCGCGCGACGGCGGCCAGCGCCGTGATGTCGAAGAATTCGCCGCCGCCGGGGTGCGACATCGTGATGACTGCGTAAAGGTCGCGGTCGGGCGCCACGTCGCGGATGGCGCGCAGTGGGCCGGCGCCCGGGAACGCGTGCGCAATGATGCCGGCCGCGCCGGCACCGTAGGCCGCTTCGGCGATGAGGCGCGCCGTGTTGGGAATGTCAGCTACCTTGAGGTCGCAGATGACTGGCGCCAACTTCGCCAGCTTCGCGACCGTCTCGAGTCCGCCCTGCATCAGCAGTGGCCAGTTGATTTTGATGCCCGCCAAGTGCGGTGCTGCCGCTTCGGCTACGGAAAAGGCACGCTGCGGGTCTGTCTCGTCCAGCGCCAGCAGCAGCCGGGACCCCATCAGATTTCCAGCTTTCCGGTCAGGATTGAGAGCGCGTAGCGCAGTTCGGCTACCGCCGCGACCGCTTCGCGCTTGACCTGAAACAGGTCCTTGGAATCCATCTCGCGCGCCATGTTCGTTTCGACGAACATCATCTTCTCGAGACTGCGCTCGATTGTGTCCACGATTATCTGGCTACGCGCTGAGCGCCGCAGGCCCTCTTCGTCTATGCTGTTGTCATCTGCCATGCTCTCGCCGACTGGCGACGGCTGCCGGCGGATTTAACCATTTGCCAAGGCGGCCGGGCTGCCTTAGCTAAGGTCGCTACGGGTGTAGAGTGAGAGGCCGACCGGCTTGCGCGGCAGTGGCCCCTTCTTCTCGGCAACGACGGTCGAGATACCTGCCTCGGGGGCGAGGTCGACCAGTCGCTGGGTGATGATGCCGTCCATCACCAGTGCTGTGACGCCGTTGTTTCCCTTCTTCTGCAGCTTTTCCTGCAGCTTGGTAATCGGGAGTTCGTCGCTCAGCTTCTCGCCCGAGAGCAGCCGCACGTTCTTGCTGCCCTTGAGCGCGTCAAGGTGCTCGAGCAGTGCCTGTGCTTCTGCGGGGGCGGCAGCCTTGACTGCCTCTGGCTCAGCGGCTGGCTCCTCTGCAGGTGCCTCAGCCGGGGCCGCGGGCTCTTCCGCCGCTGCCGAGGGCACAGCGGCTAGCGCCTCTGCGGGCGCTTTCGTGTCCTTGCTGGCCTTCGACTTGCGTCCGCCACGTCGCGAGCGCTTTTTCTTGCCATCTTGCGCCCACTTGTTCTGGTCCTTGAACAGCTCGGTAGTCGACTTGTCGCGCAGGCACTTCATAATCTGCTTGTGCCCGAGGTGTTCGACTTCGGTGTTGGTTGGTGCGCGCGCGACATAATTAATCTCGGCGACCTGGAACAGCTCGCGCAGGATCATCTCGCCGCCGCGGTCGCCATCGACGAAAGCGGTGACGGTGCGCGACTTGCAGAGCTCGACAATCTCCTTGGGAATGTTGGTCCCCTCGACAGAGATAGCGTTCTTGATACTGTGCCGCAGCAGGTTCAGGACGTCGCTGCGTCCCTCGACCAGAATGATGGCGTCACTGTTCTCGACGTTGGGCCCCGCGGGGAGCTTGCCGCCGTAAGAGACGATTTCATCAGTCTGGATCAGCTGCCTGACGGAGTCGGTTATGTTGACTCCGGCGCTGCGGGACTCGGTCACGATGCCGAGCAGCAGCTCGCGGGCGCGCTCAATAATCTGGTCGCGCTTGCCGGCACGGCTGTCCTCGAGGCTGATTACCTTGAGGGTCGCCTTGCAGGGACCGACGCGCTCGACTGTCTCGAGCGCGGCGGCGAAGACCGAAGTCTCCACCTGGTCCATACTGGAGGCTATGGTAATTTCGCCAATGGACTTGCCCTTGCTACTCTTGATGTCCACTTCAATCCGGCCCATACGGCCCGATTTCTGCATGTCCCGGAGGTCCAGTTCGTTGCCGAGCAATCCTTCGGTCTGACCGAAGATTGCACCGACTACGTCGGATCGCTCAACCACGCCGCTGGCCGTGATTCTGGCTTGGATAACGTACTTACTACTGTTGGGGTCTGTCATTTTTCCACCTTTTGCTTGTGCGGCCTGAGCCTCTCTCAAGCAAGTCCGAACGTCTGGTCCAGGACTCTTTGTTGAGAGTCGATAAAGTGATTACCGTAATGGCCCGCAGGCCGACCCGGCCGGTACCGGGACCTAATTAAAGCTGGCGGTCCGCGACGGAGCCATTTTATCCAGCCCCATGCTGCCGGCGCAATGCACGTCGTGACCCTGCTGGCGCAGCCTCGTAAAAAGCACCCGCTGGCGAAGCGCAAGCTGCTACAGAAAGGGCAGCTGGAGACGGTCGGCCGGGGCACCTTCGGGCTGGTCTGGCTGACCGACTTCTTCGACGCCTTCTGGACCTGCGCGCAGGAAATCGATTCCGACGCGAAGGTGAAACTGCGCGAGAGCGGCTTTGACGAGATGAACTGGACCGCCGCCTTCCGCTTCGCCGGTTTCAAGGCGCGACTTTCAGCGCAGAAATACAAGGGCTTCTACGGCGTCCCGCGCAACTGTTACCTCCAGCTGAAAATCGGGACCGCCAACCCTAACGACCTGCGTATGTTCCTGCGGCTGCTGGCCGACAAGTTCGAGAAGCCTCCCTGGGCAATCAACAACTGGAGCAAGCTCGAAGCCAGCTCGGGATTCGACCAGGAGGCGATTATCAGCGGCTGGTCCGAAGCGATGGGGCGCGAAATCAGCGTTGCCGACACCGCAGGTGGCTGGAGCCTTCCGTTCATGGGCGGCAGCAAGGCTGCGGCGGACGCTCCCGCAACGCCCGATGCCGGCGACATCGAAGTGCTGACCGACTCCGAAGGCAGGGAGCACCGCTTCCGGGTCCACGGCACGCTCGAGGTTGAGGGCGAAGAGTATGCGGTGATGTCACCCGCCGAAGGCGGCGAGGATGTGCTCGAGGTGGATATCCTGCACGTTGCCAAGGGCGGCGGCTACGAATCGGTTGATGATGAAGAGCTCTTCAACGCACTGGCCGAGGCGGCGCAGGAACACTTGGCGGCGTAGCGACAAGTGAAACCTTATTGCCGGCGGGGAATGCCGCCGCGGGAGTGGGCCGGTAGATCAGCCCGGAAGATCGCCGCCTTCGCAAGGCGGAGGCCGCGGGTTCAAATCCCGCCCGGTCCACCAGAAGCATAACATGCCACTCGAACTCGACCTACATTCGCTGAGACACGGCCCGGAACTGGTGAAGCGCGGCTTCGCCCGCATGCAGAAAGGCGGCGTCATCATGGACGTCACCAATGCGGAGCAGGCGGCCATCGCCGAGGACGCCGGCGCCGTCGCCGTCATGGCGCTCGAGCGCGTGCCGGCCGATATCCGTGCCGAAGGCGGCGTTGCGCGCATGTCGGAGCCGCAGAAGATTCGCGAAATTATCGACTGCACCACGATTCCGGTGATGGCCAAGTGCCGCATCGGCCACACCGCCGAGGCGCGCGTGCTCGAGGCCCTCGGAGTGGACATGATTGACGAGTCGGAAGTGCTGACGCCGGCCGACCCCTACTTCCACGTCATCAAGCGCAACTTCACCGTCCCGTTCGTTTGCGGCGCCACTTCGCTCGGCGAGGGGCTGCGCCGCGTCTGGGAAGGCTCGGCCATGATTCGCACCAAGGGCGAGGCGGGGACGGGGAACATCGTTGCAGCCATGCGCCATGCGCGGCTGCTTGACGCCGAAATTGCGGCGGTGCAGCAGTCTGACGACCGCGCCGCGATGGCGACGCGCGTCGTCGACAAATATTTTGAACTTGACCGTGAGGTGGTGACCAACCTCGGCTCATCGTCCGGCGCGACTCCGTTCGAGATGCCGCGATCGCAAATCGAGGTGGAAGTAACCGAACTGATGGACGAAGTTGCGAAGCTGGGGCGGCTGCCGGTTGTTACCTTCACCGCGGGCGGCATCGCGACGCCGGCCGACGCGGCACTGATGATGCAGTTCGGGATGGATGGACTATTCGTTGGCTCGGGCATCTTCAAGTCTGACGACCCGGCCGAACGCGCGCGCGCCATCGTGGAAGCGACAGCGCACTTCGACGACCCGCACGTCGTGGCGAAAGTCTCGGGCGACCTCGGCAGCGCGATGGACGGCCTGGAAGAGGCGGCGCTGGAAACGAAGATGGCTTCGCGCGGGCACTGAGCCCGAGTACTGACTGGTCTGGCGCCACTGAAAGCCCCTTGCAGACTTACTTACCGAAGAGCCGGTCGCGGTAGATGTAGCCGAGCGCCCCGAATACCGCAATCACTATAGCAACAATCAGGCCAATCGAGCTCCATTCAGGGCCGCCGTCGGCAGCCTTGACTGTGACCAGTTTCATCAGCTCGTTCTTCTCAACGCCCTCATCGATTACGTTAGTGGCGTCGACCACGACAAAAATCGTGTGCGGGCCTGCGGGGATGTTACTCCACGTAGCCGTTAGCGTGTATGAGTGCTCGATACCGGCGCTGAGGTTAGCGCCATCGACAGAGATGTTAGCAAACTCGTTGCCGGCTGCAATCGAGTCGGCGTAGAATGCGACGTTGAAGCTACCGGTGATGTTCTCCTGCAGCAGCTTTAGCGTCGCCTCCATCACGAGGTTGTCGCCCGCCTGCGGGGAGTCGTTGGTGAAGTTGAGCGAGGAGACGAAGAGGTCAGGCCGCACCATCGTCGCCGGCTCGACCAGCGTTCCGAAGACCGCTTCGTTGCCAGCGCGGTCGGTGACCGTCAGGACGACGTTGAAGCCCTCGTCCTTCAGCTCGGCGTAAACATGCTCAACCATGGCGCCGGAATCGGTCATGCCGTCATCGAACACCCAGTTGAAGGTGAGGTCAGCCAGTGAGTCGAAGTTGTCCTCGGTGCTCGAGGCGTTGAAGATTACCGGAGCGCCTTCCATTGCCTTCTGCAAGGCTTGCTCATCTGCCTCGATGGTGCCGTTGCCGTTAATGTCGTAGTAGTAAGTGAACTTGGCGTCGGGGATGGTGACGTCGTTCACGATGATTGTTGCCGAATCCGAGGCGCTGTTGCCAGCCGCGTCGGTGGTGGTGAGCGTGACCTCATACTCCCCGGGTTCGCTGAACTGCTTGCTGACGACCGAGCCGCTGTCGCTGCCCTCTTCGCCGAAGTCCCACGCCCAGGAGGCAATCTCGCTCTCGCCGTCGCTCGAGCCAGAGCCGTTGAAGACCAGCGTCGAGCTGTCCTCGGCGACGTTGGTGTCATTGTAGGCTGCGCCTTCGTCATCGATGGAAGTCTTGACCGTAGTCGTAAAGTTGGAAGTGGGCGCGCTGCCGTCAACCAGGATTGTGACGCTGGCAGTGTCCACGTTGCCGTACTGGTCCATCGCGGTCAGGTTGACTGTGTAGCTGCCGCCCGCGCTCCAAGAATGGTTGAGCTCTTCCTGTCCGTAGGTGCTTGCGCCGCCCTCGCCGAAGTCCCACTCCAGCTGGGTGATGCCGACCGTCGCGCTCGCGCCGGCCGCCGAGAAGTTGACCGCTTCATCGACTGCGACGACATACGCGTCGGCGAGCATGCTCGCCTCGCTGGTGACCACGACGTCAGCCGTCGGGCCGGGGTTGAGTTGCAGCAGTACAGTCATGCCACTGACGTCCATTACCGGAATGCTCGAGGTGACTGCGGGGACGCCCGGCAGTGCCGCAACCCGGGTGCCACTCGAAGCAGAGTCGAGCACGATTTCCAGGTTCTCGCCCGCGCCGTCGCCAGCCACGGTTACGCCGGTGGCGTAATCTGCGTGGAACGCGAAGATGTAGTTGCCGTTAGCCGCTGTACTGGGGCGCACGACGTGCGTTGCACCGCCCAGCTTCTCGGCCGCGGTCCAGGTGGCGGTCGAAGCCTCGTAGAGCATGACCTCGGCGTCGCGCAGCGTGTTGCCGTCGCCGTCAAGGATGCGTACATACTTCAGGTTGTCATCGTTGACCGCTGAAAGCACGACATTTACAGCGCTGCCAATTGAGGAATAGTGACCAGCTGCCGTGACGCGCAGCGTAAAGGACTCGTTAGCGAGTCCGCTGAAGCTGAAGTTTCCGTCGGCGTCGGTGGTTGCAGCGCGCTCGTAAGCGGCACTGCCGCCCCACCAGTCGTCACCATATTCCTCGCCTGCCAGCGTGACGCTGGCACCCTCGATTACTGAGGAGCCGTCGGTGACGTTGCCGGTAAAGTTGCCGGAGCCGCCCATCGTGGCGACTAGGATAACATCATCCATGCTGCCGCTGCCGTCGACGGTGACGTCGTTCACGACGGCGAGGTAGTCCGCCATCTCGTAACCGAACTGGTAGTCGCCATCCTCGAGGTTGTCGAGGCTGTACCAGCCGTCTTCGAGCGTTGAGGTGGTCGTTACCGCGCCGGTAGCGCTGTTGAACGCACTGACTGTCGCGCCAGAAAGGCCGGCGCCGTCAGCTAGGACGAAGCCGTCCCGGTCGTAGGTAGCCGCGCTCGCATTGGTTGCAAGAAGCAGCCCCGCGAATGCTCCGCAGAGCAACATCGCGGTGGCTAGCAGAACTTTGAGCGATTGTCGCTGTTGAGTCATGGTGATCACTCCCGGCAGGAAACCCGGGAGCCGGCCGAGTCGGGGGCTATATATGTAGCTGATGCTTTTCTGAAGGACACCGGGCAGTAGCCGAGAGATGAGCAGCCGGAGCAGCTGGGGCTCTAATCTTTAATATACAAACAAATAGGGAATTTAGGAGCGAAAAAATTAGGTCAACGTCGGAAATCATGGGTCTTCTCAAAAAGACACAAGATATAGCTGAGGAGAAATATGGAATTACCAACATACTTCAGCCTGGCGTGATTAAAGAGCTTATTATGGCCGAAATCTTAGGGCATGGGTTGGTTCCACAGAAAGACCTTCCAGATGCACAGGACAACAAGGGCAACTACTATGAATACCTAGCGAGTATTCGAAGAGTTAATGTAAAAACTAATAAAGGATGCAGTTTCCAAATGGTGACGAAGAAAAATCTTACCCGCGTTACTAGGAATGCGGCCTTTTACTTCGGTATTTTCAAGACGCA
>PSPB01000011.1 GCA_003193815.1 Methanobacteriota archaeon | reverse complement strand
CTATCCTTGACGGCGACGCTGACCGTGAAATTGTTCCAGCCCGGCGTTTCGTCGTCTGGGACCGTCAGGATGGTCTGGAAGGAGGCGATGCCACCGTACGCGCTGACGCCAGCGAGGTCGGCGTGCGGCAGGCCGTTGACGTCCCAGCCCACCGGCAGAGTGGTGTGGTCTATCGTGAAGTCCTCGACACCGTTGCCGAGGTTGGTGACCGTGAAGCTGAAGGTAGTGCTGTTGCCGGGGTTGGCGGTGCGCTGCCAGCCGTCGACCGAGAGCGACATCGAGTAGACTGTGTCGACCGAGAAAGTCGCCATGACTGCCTGCGAGACCGAACTGTTGCCGCGCGAAGTGGCGGTAACGGTCGCGTCAGCCGAATCGGTATCGTGCGCGAAGCCGGGAATGACTCCCAAGAGGGTAATGGTGGCGCTGCCGCCGTCGGCCAGGTCCTCGACCGTGACCTGTGAGAGCGAGATGTCCCAGGTGGGCGGCTTGGTGAGCGAGAGGTCGTAACTGTCAGGGTCGCTGCCGGTGTTCTCCAGCGTAAGCGTGAAGCTGACCGTCGTGCCGGGCGTGCCGCCCTTGCCCGCCGCGTCGCTTGACAGGTCGACGCCGCGTACCGGGATGCGGACGGTGGTATTGGTCGCGACCGAGTCGCGGTGGTGGTTGCGGCCTGTCGACCACGCACTGACGTCAGCGGCCGCCCAGTCGTCCTCCTCGGCATCCGCGGGAGGCGTGACACTGAAGGAAATATCAGCGGTGACGCCCGGGCCGAGGTCGGCGACCGAATCGGGGTTTACCGAGCCACTCCAGCCAGCCGGCAGGGCAGACGCGTCCAGCGCGAAGCTGTCCGGCTCGTTGCCGTCGTTGCGTAGCGTCAGCGAGTAGCTGGCTGCCTTGCCGGGGATGGTCTCCTGCGAGCCAGTATCAATCGTGAGCGTCAGCCCGTAGGTGCGGCCGTCAGTGACGGTGGTGTTGACCTGCTGGACGGCGTCAATATGCTCGAAGCCGGTCGCCTTGGAGGTTACTAGCACGGTAATGAGCGCATACTCGTCTTCCTCGGCCGAATCGGGAATGTCGACATCGACGTAGAAACTGCGAAGCTCGTCGACCGCAACATTGTTGATATTGACCGTGTCTGAGTCTGCGACCCAGTCCCACGGTACGTGAGCCAGCGAGACGCGGTAGCTGTCGCTATTGTCGCCAACATTGGTCAGGTCGAGCTGGAAACGCACCATATCGCCGCGTTCGGCCGACTGGGATTCGTCGCCGCGGATGGTGAGGTCGACCGCATGGCTCATGTCAATACGGATGTTGAAATCCTCGCTGTCGCTCACCGTGGTTTCGTTGGTGGAAGTGGCATTCAGCTTGAACTGCTTCTCGGCGCCGTCGTAAACGCCGGCGCGCGGGGTCGAGAAAGTGAACTCGACCGACGCGGTCGCGCCAGCCGCGAGCGAAACCGAATCTACGTCGGCTACGCAGTTCCAGCCCAGATTGTTATTGTCGGTCCAGACCGCCGTGATTTCATAGGTATCTGCATCGCCGCCGGTGTTTTCGACCGTGAACTCGAAAGTGCGGCTCTGGTTACGCGTCAGCTGGTCATCGCCGGGGCCGATTTCGCCGGCCGGGTAGATATCGACGCTGTACGAACCGTGGTCACGGCCTGCGTCCGGGTTGCTGGCCGGGTGCAGTCCGCTGTCGGAACCGGGCAGGCTGAGACCAGCCAGGGGTGAGAGCAGCATCAGCGCCAGAATGAAGATGACGCCAGACAGAGTCGCGCGAGACATGCGCGGCCACCCCCCGCGATTTTTATAAAACGGTTACTCCGAAGATTCCTCTTCAGGTTCCGCCTGTTCCGGCGTGCGTAGCAGGCGGACCTCCTCGTGCAGGTTGTGCACATCATCGCGTAGTTTGAGCATCGAAACCTCGAACGGCGTGAAACCCTGGCTCGAGAGCGCGCGCGTGGCGATGAACATCCCCAGCAGCACCCCGCCCAGCACCGCGAAGAGTGCGACAGTGAACACCTCGAAAGTGTAAAACGTGAGTAGCCAACCGACTGAGTAATCGATGAAGCCGAGCTGGAACAGCACCAGATAAATCAGGAAGGAAACCACGGTGGCAATCGTGAGCTGGAAGCTGAGCGGTGCCCGCAGCAGGTTCATGGCAGCCGCTCCAGCGGGCGGCTGCGCGGCAGCCCCCAGTCCTCTTCGTCCGGCTCCTCCCCTTCGACCGGGATTTCGACCAGCGCGTGATACTCCGGTTCCTCGAGCCCCTGATCCTCGAGCGTGATATGGCCGCTGAAGCCCCAGAAGACGCCTGATAACTCCACCTCAACCGTCAGGCTGAACTCGACTGCGTCGGTCGCACGCTGGAGCGTGTAGACCCCCGGCTCGCGCAGCGTATCGTTCCCGAAGGTGATGGTCAGGTTGTCCATCCGCACCCGTGGCGTCGAATAGAGGTAGACCCATGCCTGCTCACCATCCCAGTCGAGCTGCAGGCTGACGACGGTGCGCGCAGGGTTCGGCTCCTGGCAGCTCGGAGTCGCGGCCAGCAGCAGCAGGCTGACCGCCACGAGGCGCGGGTCCATGCACGGCGGACGGGCATGGCTTAAAAAAAAGGTGGGCGCCGGCGCAAAGGTGATTAAACCGGCGCGGGTGGCGGCCGCATGGGCGTCAGCGGCTTCCGCATCACCGGCATCGAAGCGCGGCGCCATCGCCGCAGCGGGCGGCCGCAGCAGGTGCGCATTGACCACAACACCACCGTGCTCTCGATTCGCAACGCCGGCAAGGAGCGCGCGACGGTCGAATATCGCTACACCGTAACCTACGGCGGGTTGGGAATGGTCCAGCTCGACGGCGAAATCATCTACGCCAGCGGCGACGGCGGTAGCGCGCGAGAAGTGCAGAAGCTCTGGGAGCGCGACCACAAGATGCCCGACGGCGTCGCCGAGGAGGTGCACAACGCAGTCCTGTCGCAGGGCTCGTTCGAAGTTTTCGTGCTGGCGCGCAAGCTCGGCCTGCCGCCACCGGTCAAGGTCGAGGTGCCGCAAGTCAAGTTCCAGAAAGGCAAGGGCAAAACCAGCGGAAGCACCGCCGGCCCTGAAGTGGCGTAGATGCGCCGCCACGCCTTCGAATGCCCAGTCTGCCAGAGCGAGCAGTCAATCCTGCTGCCCGACGACGACACCAGCGCGACCAGCAGCTGCCGCGAATGCCGCAGCGAGCTCGAGTTCCTGCCGGATAGCGACGCGGTGAAGGTCGTCCCCGCCGGCCCCCCGGCGCCAGCCGGGACGCGCCGGCCCCCCGCCCAGCGACCGGGCGCGGCTGGCGAGTCACCAGCCGCGCCCGCAACTGTGCCGGACGATTACCCGCGCTACCGCGGGCCGCAACTGCGCGAGCAGTCGAAAGCGGGCGGGACGCTCGCAATTGCGCTGCTGATCTTGGCGGCGTCGCTCACCGGGCTGGCGACTGCGTGGGGAATCCACGCTATGCCTGAGGAATATGACGGGCGGCAGGAAGTCCGGATAACGGTCGAGGTCGCCAACACCACCGGGCCGCTCGCTAACGTGACGCTGCTGGTCGACGGCGCGTCCGCCAATCTTACGGCGGGCGCGCCGGGGATCTACACGACGATGGTGAGCAGCGGCATGCGCTCGCTCGAAGTCGCCGCGGCAGGGCATCGCAACGCTACGAGCGAAGTGTTCATCGCCGAGCAGGACCCCGGAATGGACCCCACTGCCGGCGTGAACCTGTTCAGCTTCACACTGCTCGAGGGCAAAGGCGGTGCGACCGAGCAGGAACAGCCAGTGCAGGGGCTCTGGCGCGGCATGTTCTCTTGGTGCCCGTTCCTGATGCTCGCCTTCTCGCTCATCGGGCTCGGCGGCGCGTGGGCCGCGTGGCAGCGCACTTCGTTCCTGGCAGCGCAAGTCGGGGCGCTCTTCAGCGCGCTCGCGCTCGGATTCCTGCTGGTGGGGCCCGTTCTGGGGCTGATAGCGCTTATTCTCCTGCAGCGGCAGAAGCACGCCTTTTCCTTTAAAACGGGCGAGCATCCGCCACCGTGACACTCACCGCCGGGCTCGAGGTGCACCAGCAGCTCGACTGCGGCAAGCTCTTCTGCAGCTGTCCCGCCACCGCCGGCAGCCCCGACCCCGGCTTCAGCCGGCGGCTGCACGCGACCGCCAGCGAGATGGGGCAGGTCGACGCGGCCGCCGCGGCCGAAAACGTGCGCGATTTCGGCTACCACCAGGGCGACGGCAACTGTCTGGTCGAGGCGGACGAGGAGCCGCCGCGCGGCCCCAACCCGGAGGCGGTTGAGGTCGCACTGCAGGTCGCCGGACTGCTCGGCGCGCAGCCGCTCGAGGAGGTGCATTTCATGCGCAAGGTGGTCGTCGACGGCTCCAATACCACCGGATTCCAGCGCACCGCACTGGTCGCCACTGGCGGCCGGCTCGACTACGACGGCGGCAGCGTCGACATCGAGCAGCTCTGCCTTGAGGAGGATTCCTGCCGGCGCGGTGAAGGCGAGGACGAGTTCCTGCTCGACCGGCTGGGGGTGCCACTGCTCGAGATTTCGACCGCGCCGCAGCTCCACTCGCCCGAGGCGGTGCAGGCGGCGGCGCGCGCGATGGGGCAGCTGCTGCGCGCCTGCCGCGTCCGGCGCGGGCTTGGGACCATAAGACAGGATTTGAACGTCTCGATTCCCCAAGGCGTGCGGGTCGAGCTGAAAGGCTTCCAGGACCTCGGAACAATGCCGCAAGTCGTCGAGCGTGAGATGGAGCGGCAGGCAATACTCGCCGCCGTCGAAGCGTGCGAGCCCGGCCCCGCCACGGAAATTACGGCGCTGCTGAAGAAATCGCGCGAGGCATGGGGCTGCCGGCTGCCGGGCTGGGCTAGCCTGCTCGGCTCGCCCGAATCCCCGGCAGGCCACCCGCGGCTGGGGCGCGAGCTGGCCAACCACGCGCGTCGCGTCGGCGTGGCGGGGCTGCTACAGAGCGACGAACTGCCGGCGCACGGCGTCTCGGCAGAAGAGGCGGCGGCAATCGCCACTGAGCTCAATTGCGGGGAAGCGGACGCTTTTATACTGGTCTTCGAGAAAAAAACGCTTGCCGAAGCGGCGCTGGCGCGCGCCTGCAACCGCGCGCGGCAGGGCGGCGTGCCGCACGAAGTGCGACGCGTGCTGGCCGAGGGCGGCAGCCGCTACCTGCGCCCCATGCCGGGCGCGGCACGCATGTATCCCGAGACCGATATTCCACCGCTGCGGCTGGCCGGGAACGCAGTCGAGCTGCCGCCGACGCTCGTGGAGCGCATCGCGGTTCTGCCGCTGGGGGCGCAGCAGGCCGGGCAGCTGGTGCGCGCCAGACTTGACGCGCGCTTCCACGCGCTCGTCGCGGCGGGCGGTCCGCCGAAGGCAGTCGCGCGACTGCTACTGCACCAGTTGCCCGAGCTGCGGAAAGCGGGGCTACCGGCACCGTCCGAAGCGGTGCTCGGGGAATTACTCGCGGCGGTCGCCGACGGCAAGCTGGCGAAGGAAGGCGTCGAGGACGCACTGGCGGCGCTGGCGCGCGGTGAAGCGCTGCCGGAGCAGGCGGCGAGCGGTGCGGGCGAGCTGGACGCGTTCATCGAGCAGTTGCTCGCAGAGCGCAAGGACTTTGTGCAGCAGCGCGGGATGGAGGCGGTGGGGCCACTGATGGGAGCCGTGATGGGCGAATTCCGCGGCCGGGTCGACGGCGCGCTGGTGAGCGAGCGGCTGCGGGTGAAACTGGGGGAATTCCTTGGCTGAGCAGGCACTGATTCTCGCCGCTGGCAAGGGCACCCGCATGCGTCCGCTGACGGCGCGGCTGCCGAAGCCGCTGCTGCCAGCCGGTGGCGCGCCGTTCCTAGAGCACCAGCTGCGCGCGCTGGCCGAGGCTGGCGTAACGCACGTGGCGGTGTTGGTGGGCTACCGCATGCGCGAGGTGCACGAGGCACTCGGCGACGGCCAGCGCTTCGGGCTCGCGCTGGATTTCCTAGTGCAGGAAGAGCAGCTCGGCACCGGCCATGCGGTGGCGCAGGCGGCCGGGAAGCTGGATCGCAATTTCTTCTGCCTGAATGGCGACACGCTCGTCACGACCGAAACGCTGCGGGCGCTCGCCAGCGCAAAATCCGCGCATGCCATGGCGGTCGCGCAGGTCGCCGACTGCAGCAGCTACGGACTGGTAAAGACGCGCAAGGGAAAACTGGCAAGCATCATCGAGAAAGGCGCTGAAGGACCGGGCAAAATCAACGCCGGCATCTACCGCTTCGCGCCTTCCATTTTCGAGGCGCTGGAGGCGCTGGAACGGTCGCCGCGCGGCGAATTCGAGCTGACGACTGCGCTGGAGGCGGTCGCGAAGCAGGTCACGGTCGTCGACGTTGAGGGCGACTGGCTCGATCTGGGGCGGCCGTGGGACCTGCTGACGGCGAACGCGCTGCTGCTCGCGCGGATGGAGCCATCCATCAAGGGAACCGTCGAGGAGGGCGTGGTGCTGGAGGGAGCGGTGCACGTCGCCTCCGGGGCGATAATCAAGGCGGGCAGCCGCATCGAAGGCCCGGTATGGGTCGGCCCCGGCGCGACCGTCGGGCCGAACGCCTGCATCCGCGGTGCGACCATGCTGGGCGCCGGGGCGAAAGTGGGCGGTGCTTCGGAAGTGAAGAATTCAATCCTGATGGACGGGGCCAAGGCGCCGCACCACAATTACGTCGGCGATTCCATTCTGGGGCGCGACTGCAACCTTGGTTCGGGGACCAAGGTTGCCAACCTGCGCCACGACGGCGCCAACGTCTACGCCATCATCCGCGGCGAGCGGGTCGACAGCGGGCTGCGCAAGCTGGGCGTCATCCTGGGCGACGACGTCAAGACCGGCATCAACGCTTCGCTCAATGTCGGCACCATCCTGGGCGAAGGGACGATTGTCGGCCCCGGACGCGTCGTCTCCGGCAGCTGGGCGGCCGGCTCCCGGATACTCTGATGCGGATTCTCGAAGTAACGCCCTACTTCCACCCCCACTACGGCGGCGTCGAGTCGCACGTGCTAGGGCTGTCGATGCACCTGCAACAGCGCGGCCACACCATCGAGGTCGTCACTTCACGCTACGCGCGCATGCCCGTGCGGGAGACGGTACGTGGCCTGCCAGTGAACCGGGTGACGCAATGGCTGAACCTGTTCAACACCCCGGTCGCCCCCGGTTTTGGCGGGCACATCGCCGCGACCGAGGCGGATGTGGTGCATGTCCATTCGCCGCCCCCCTTCACCGAGCTGTTCGCCGCGCGCGGCGCCCGCAAGGCGGGGAAGCCGCTGGTCATCACCTACCACTGCGACCTGGAATTGCGCGGCCGGCTCGGCTCGCTGATGGTGCGCGGCTACCAGCGCTATGCCGGGCAGCGGCCGCTACAGGCCGCGAAGCGCATCATCTCGACCACCGAGAGCTACGCCGCCACTTCGCGTGCGCTCTGGAACCGGGAAGTAGAGGTGGTGCCGAACGCAGTCGACACCGACCGTTTCCACCCTTCGAATAACGGCGAGCACATCCGCAGCCGGCTCTCGCCAGACGACCAGCCACTGGCACTCTTCGTCGGGCGGCTGGTGCCGCACAAGGGGGTCGGCATCCTGGTGCGTGCGCTTTCGCGGCTCGAGCGCGGGCGGCTGGTGGTGGTGGGCGACGGCCCCTACCGCGGCTGGCTCGAGGGGCTGGTCCGCAGCAAAGGCCTTGGAGAGCGAGTGGTTTTCGCCGGCCCCATCGGCGACGCCTGGCTGCCCGCCTACTACGCCGCCTGCGACACCGTCGTGCTGCCATCAACGTCGCGGCTCGAGGCGTTCGGCATCGTCGGGCTGGAGGGAATGGCGTCGGGCAAGCCGCTGGTATTGAGCGACATCCCTGGCGTGCGCGACGTCATCACCGGCGAGGAGGGGCACATCGTCGAGCCGCTCGACCCCGACGCACTCGCTGGCGCGCTGGAAGACATCTGGGACTACCCCGAGCGCGCGCGGCAGATGGGCGTGCGCGGACGCGAACGCGCCGAGCGCGAATTCGCTTGGCCTCGCGTCGCCGAGAAAATCGAGCAGGTGCTGGAAGCGGCCCTTTCGGCCTAGGCCAGTTCCGGCTCCGCTTCCGCTAACAGCCGCCGCAATTCGTCGGCCGGCTTGCCGAGCGCTTCGAGCGCGGTCGCCTTGCCTGCCAGCGCTTCCGGGTCGGCTTCCCCACAGCCGAGCGCGCCGTCGAATGCTTTGCCTGCGCGCTCCGCATCGCCAGCTTCGAGCGCACTCCAACCCAGCGCCAGCCACGCTTCGAGCCGCGACGGCGCGAGCGCCGTCGCGGCTTCGGCCGCGGCCTGCGCTTCGCGGCTGCGGTCAAGCGCGCGCAGGCAACCGCAGCGCGCCAGCGCCGCAGCGTCGTCATCGAGCGACAAGTGCGCGAGCGCCGCTTCCGGCTCGCGCGGAGCAAGGTGTAGCCCCAGCTGGCGCTTTATATTCTCGTCATCGGGAAACTCCGCCTGCAATTCGGCGAGTGTTTCACGCGCTGCGTCCCAGTTTTGCGCGCGCGCTAGCAGCAGCCGGCCGGCGCGGGAGCCGGGCTGCAGCTCGAGCGCGTTTTCGATAAGCGACAGCGCCTGCGCGTTGCGGTCGAGCTCGAGCAGCGATTCCGCTAGCCGGAAGCGCGCGCGCGCTGACTCGGGGTGCGCGACCAGCGCGTTGGTGTATTGCCGCTCCGCCTCGCCCGACATCCCGGCGTTGACCAGTATTTTGCCTTTCTCAATCCAGTCCAGGTCGCGCATGCGGTTACGCGCCTGATTGTCCATCGCACGCACCGCCTCGTCGTAGCACTGCAGCGCGTGCCGGGTATCGCCGCGGACGCGGCTGGTGTCACCCAGCGCGACCCAGCAAAGGACGTGCTGGCCATCAACCGCCAGCCCCAAATTCAGGATGCGGCGTGCCTCGTCGGGGCGGTCAAGCGCCAGCAAGCAGCGCGCCAGCGCCTCGTGGTAATCGGGGTCCTCCGCTTCCAGCTCAAGAGCGGTTTCCAGGAGCTCGAGCCCCTCCTCCGGGTGGCCCAGCCGCGCCAGCGCGCGCCCTTTCGCCATCCAGGCGTAGTGGAAGGTGGGGTCCAGCTCGAGCGCCTGCTCATGGTACGTTATCGCTTCTTCGTAGCGATCCAGGTGGTCAAGGGCATTTCCGATGTTGTTGACGGCGATAACGTATTCCGGGTCGATTTCAAGTGACTTCTGGTAGAACTCAATGGATAGCTCGTACTCGCCCTGGTTGTACTGCACGTTGGCCAGGTTGTTCCACGCAATCTTGTCGCGCGGGTCCAGTTCCACGGCGCGCTGGTAGTAATCCTTGGCGTCCGCCAGCCGCCCCGAGAGCTGCAGCGTGTAGCCGTAGTTGTACCACGCCACCGCGTAGGTCGGGTCGGCGCGCATCGCCTCGTCGTAGCAGCGCAGCGCCTCGTTCCAGCGATCGAGCATGAAATTGGCGAAGCCGCGGTTGTTCCACGCCGGTGCGTTGCGCGGCTCCAGCTCCAGCGCGCGGCCGTATGCCTCGACCGCCTGCGCGTAGCGCTCCATGCGCTGCAGCGCGTCGCCGCGGCGCACGTGGTAGCGCGCGATATCGGGCGCCAGCTCGCACGCCTGCTGGTAGGCGCGTAGCGCCAGGGCAGGGTTACGGCGCGCCATCTCGGCCAGGCCGATGCTGTTGTGGAGCGAAGGGTCCTCCGGCGCCAGGTCCACCGCCCGGCGGAAGCAGGAAATCGCCTTGCGGAGCTTCCTTTCGCGGACCAGCGCCTCGCCCTGTTCCACCAGTTCGTTGACGTCGGGCATTAACGTTCCAGGATTAGCTCGATGCGCGCTATCGCCTTATGGGTATCCTTCATCAGCCGCTCCCACTCGGAGCCGTCGTGGTGCTCGTGCCCTGACTCGTGCGCCAGCGTCTTCTGGTAGCTCTCGAGCGCCTCGCGGGGACGGTCGAGCAACTCGAGCGCGTAGCCCTTGTTGTGCC
>PSPB01000010.1 GCA_003193815.1 Methanobacteriota archaeon | reverse complement strand
TCCATCCCGGCTTCCTGCTGGCGGTGCCTGCGACGGTGCTGCTGGTAATTGGGTTGCTGCTGCTGGTCGCGCCCGATATTGTCAACAGCTGGCTGGCGCTGCCAATCGTGCTCGGAGTGGGGTTGGTAACCTTCTATTTCACCCTGCAATTCTACCAGTCGCTGGCGCCGCCCGATACGCCTCCTACCGGGTCGTTGAGGTTGCACATCGGCAAGGAGGGCAAGGTTACTCGCGCAGTCGTAGCGGGAACCATCGAAGGCAAAATCCGGCTCGGAACCGAGGTGTTCCGTGCCGATTCCAGCACAGACATTCCTGAGGGGAGTCTGGTCAGGGTCACCGGCGCTGACGGGATTCACCTTGTAGTGGAACCAACTGAATAAGGAGAAAGAAATGAAAATAGAGAAACTGTACGTGGCGGCCTGCACAGCCCTGATGGCCCTTCTGGCCCTCCCCCTTGCTGCTGCTGAGAGTCATGACTCGGATGGAGAGGGTAGCTGGGGATTCCTCATCTTCGCATTCTTCATCCTGTTCGCGCTGACCATTGTGGTCCTGTTCGCGGTTATCCGGCAGGTTAACGCGTACGAGATTGGCGTAAGGCTGCGACTGGGAAAATACCATGACCTACTCAACCCAGGCTGGAACTTCGTGCTTCCGTTCCTGGACCAGGTCATCATGGTCGACCTGCGGACGCAGGTACTGGATGTCCCACGACAGGAGGTCATCACCAAAGACAATTCGCCCACAATGGTCGACGCGGTCATCTACTTCCGGGTCGCTGACGGGAAGCGCGCTATCCTCGAGGTGACGAGCTACCGGCAGGCAATCATTACCATGGCACAGACCACGCTCAGGGCGGTCATTGGTGACATGGAACTGGACCATGTGCTCGCGAACCGCGACAAGATTAACCTCGGCCTGCGCGACCGGCTCGACATCGAGACCGATAAATGGGGCGTCAAGGTCGAGAACGTCGAGATTCGCGAGGTGGACCCGTCGCCCAACGTCAAGCAGGCGATGGAGGACCAGACCGCTGCCGAGCGCAACCGGCGGGCAAGCATCCTGCGCGCTGACGGAGACAAGCGCTCCGCCATCCTGAACGCCGAGGGCGACAAGCAATCACGCATCCTGGAGGCCGAGGGGCTGCGGCAGGCGCAGATCCTGGAGGCACAGGGGCAGCGGACCGCGCACATCCTGCAGCAGCAGGGTGAGGCGCAGGGGCTGCGCATCATCTCAATGGGCGCCGCTGCACTGGACTCGAAGGCGCTTACCGTACTGAGTCTTGATACGCTGAAGAAGCTGGGCGAAGGCGCGGCCACCAAACTGCTATTCCCCTTCGAACTCACCAAGTTGATGGAAGGTGCCGCCGAGTATGTCGGCGCATCACGCGCGACACCCGACAAGGAAATCTCGCAGGTGGCTGACGTCGAAAAAGCCCTGGGCTCAGCGGACGACATCCTCGGCCCGATTCCAACGGCCGAGGAGATGGCCAAGGAAATGAAGGCCATCAAAGACGAAGTCACGGCTGCTACGGTGCACACGGCTGCTTCCACTGCCAAGCCCAAAGAACTGGATCAGCTGCCGGAAGAGTAATCTCCCCGCGGCGGGTGGCGCGGCGTGGAACCGCTCGCGCACGAAGGGCTAGGACGCCTGCTGGAGCTGCACGGCCGCCGCACGCCGCTGGCGCTGGGCGCCGAGGCGGGTGCAAAGCTGCTCTCCGAAAAGGCGCTGGGCGACGGCGGTGCGCTGAAGCTCGGCCGCAGGAAGCTGGCACTGCCCTCGCAGCCGCTCGGCCGCGACACGGCACAGGCGCCATTCCTGGCGCTCTCCGACGACGTCGCGGTGCTCGACGGCGCGGCATCGCACGACCCACGGCAGCTGCTTGCGGCGCTGAGGGCGACGCGCGAGGAGGCGGGCTGGCGCAGGCTGCTCTACACCCCCGCGGTCGAGCCGGCCGAGATGCCGCTGCTCGCATACCTGGGGGTGGACCTGTTCGACTCGCTAACGGCCGAACTGCGCGGCGCGGCCGGTTACCGGCTGGAGCAGGGCGACTGGATTCCCGACGCCGGGGCAACCACTGCGGGCAACCGCAAGGCGCTCGCGGGCTGGCTGGCGCGGATTCGCAGCGCGCTCGAGCAGGGGCGACTGCGCGAGCTGGTCGAGCGTACCGCGCTGCACAACCCGCGCGTGGCACAGCTGCTGCACCACTCGCGCGAGCTGCTCGCGACCTTGGGAGCGCGCCGCGCGGTCGAAATCCGCGCCGGCGCGCTCTCGCTGGGGCATCCGGCCGTCACCGAATGGCGGCACAGTCTCGAGCGGTTCACGCCGCCCGCCGCGGGGATGGTGCTACTGTTATTACCCTGCTCGGCGCGCAAGCCGTATCACTGGAGCGCGACGCACCGCCGTTTCCACCGCACGTTGCGCGAGCTGGACAACTGGCTGGCGCTGCATGTCGTGTCGGTGACGAGTCCGCTGGGACTGGTACCGCGCGAGCTGGAAATGCTCCACCCGGCAGCGCATTACGACGTCGGCGTAACCGGCCACTGGGACGCCAATGAACACGCAATGTTTGGCCGCCAGCTGGAACGGCTGCGCCCCGAAGACAGGTATAAAAAAGCAATAGTACACGCTGGCTCCGCTTCCGGACTGCTGGCGGAGCTGCTGCGCGAGCGCGGTGTGGAGGTGCTGGAAACCGGTGCAGAGAGGCCTGCGTCCGGCGCCGGTCTCGGTGCGCTGCGCGCCGCGTGCCGCACCGCGCTGCGCGGCGTCGCATCGCTCTCCGGCCGCGACCGCTCGCGTGGCGAAGCGGCCGGGCTGGCACAGGTCCAGTTCGGCGAACTGGCGGAGCCGCTGCTCGCCGCGGCGGTGCAGGGGCGCTGGCCGCGGCTGCGGCTCGAGGGGCTGGCCAATTTCTCGCCGCGCATCGGCGGCTTCGCGCTTACGGTACAGGGCGCTGCCGCGCTGGCGGCGGCGGGCGGGCCAGTCATCGAGGCGGCCGAATTCCAGCTGCGCGGTGACCTGTTCGCCGCCGGCGTCATTGGCACACGCGGCGAGTTCCGCAATGGCGAGCAGGTCGCGGTCGAGCAGGGCGGCGAAATCACCGCGGCCGGGATCGCCCGCATGGCGCCCGGCGAGATGGTCGCGATGGAACGGGGGCTGGCAGTGGAGGTGCGGAACCGTGGCTGACGCGTTCGCCGAATTCGTCAACGCCGCCAAGCAGGAACCGGCGGCGCATCCGCTCGACCAGCCGGTCGCGACCTGGACCGAGCGCGAAGTGCTCGACGGCGAGCAGGTCGAGGCGGGGGTCGCCATCCTGCGCACGCGCGGCTGCTACTGGTCGATTCGCGAAGGGTGCGCGATGTGCGGTTACTTCAACGACACCGTTCCCGGCGGCGTCTCGACCGAGGCGCTGCAGGCGCAGTGGGCGCAGGTGCTACCGCGCCTGGCGGGGAAGCGCTACGCCAAGATTTACACGTCGGGCTCATTCCTGGACCCGACCGAGGTGCCGCTCGATTTCGCCGCGCAGGCGATGGCCGAAATGCACGCGGCCGGCGTCGAGAAAGTGCTGGTCGAGTCACTGCCCGAGTTCGTCCACGCGCGCCACATGGATTACGGCGCTGCGCCGGCGCTCGAAGTCGCCATCGGGCTCGAGTCGGCAACGCCGCTGGTGCTCGACAAATGCGTCAACAAGCGGCTGAAGTGGGATGGCTTCACGCGCGCGTGCGCGAACGCCCACACTGCCGGCGCGAGCGTCAAGGCGTATGTGCTGCTGAAGCCGCCGTTCCTGAACGAGGCGCAAGCCATCGACGACGCGGTCGCGTCAATCGAGCGCGCGGCGCCGCACGTCGACAAGGTCTCGCTGAATCCGGTCAACGTCCAGCGAAATACGGTCGTCGAGCGGCTCTTCCGGCGGGGCGAATGGAGCGCGCCGTGGCTCTGGTCCGTCGTCGAGGTCCTGCGCCGCACGCGGGAATGCGGCGTGCGCGTCTACTCCGACCCGACCGGCGGCGGGACGCAGCGCGGCGCGCACAACTGCGGCGAGTGCGACCAGGCGCTGCTCGACGGCCTGACGGCGCACCGGCTGGGCGGTCCGTTGCCAGCGGCCGCGTGCGACTGCCGCGGCCGCTGGAAGGCGCTGCTGGCGCAGGGCGGGGTGCGGCGCGACGGGGCGGAGCCGTGGGGATACCGGCGCGGATTCCGCGGCGGCAGACGTTTTTAACCGCCGCAGCGTGGCGCGGCCAATGCGGGAGCTGGTGCTGCGGCCGGTAGTCTGGGTGCTCGATCTGGTCTACGCGCTCATTTCCGACGATGAGGAAGTGCCGTCGCTCTGGGCGCCTTTCTTCGGGCTGATTACCATTCTCGGGGCGATTGGCAGCTGGCAACAGCACGATTTTCTCAACCTGCGCGTCATCTACGGGCTGCTGCTGGTGCTCTTCTTCCCGGGCTACACGCTGATAATGGCGATGTTCCCGCGCAAGAACGAGCTGGACGAGGAGTTCGATATGCTCTACCGCGTCACGCTCGGGATGGCGATGTCCATCTGTGTCGTGATTCTCATCGGCTTCGTGCTCGGCAATCCCGGGCTTGGCAACGCCCCGGCCTGGGACGGCATCTCTGACGGTGAGAAGGGATACTTCCAGACCGCGTTCGTCGCGACTTCGTTGCTCGCCGCGACCGCCCTGTTCTTCGCCATCGGTTGGTATCGCGGCGCGTATCCGTGGCTCGCGAACGTGCATCCGGCGCTGGCGCGCGCGCCGCCCGGCTTCCGCATCGAGGCGGAGCTGGCGGTCGCCGGGAAAATCATCCCGGCCGAGCTGCTCGAGATGGAAGGACTGCAGCATGACCGGCGCAACGTCAAGCGCAAGCTGGAAGAATTCGAGCGGCGCGAGCGGGTCGGCAGCCCGATGATGCGCAGCTATTACGAGAAAAAGCGCAAGACGCTGCTGGCCGACCTGGCCGACATCGACGCGCGCCGGGCGGAGCTCGAGAATGCGCTGAACCCCGCCGCCCCCGGCGAGGGGCTGGCGCACGAAGTGCAGCCGATCGACCCCGGCGGCGAGGCCGACGAGGCCGGCGGGGCCGACCGGGCCAGCGAGGACTAGGTGGAGCGCAAGCTGGTCATCGCCGTGCGGGGCGACCTGAAGCTGTCGCGCGGCAAGCTCGCGGCGCAAGTGGCGCACGCTGCCGTCAGCTGCGCGCTCCGCGCGCAGAAGCACGACCGGCGCGAGTTCCGAGACTGGTTTGACGAGGGGCAGCGCAAGGTCACCGTGCGCTGCCCCGACGAGCCGGCGCTGCACGCGCTGCAAGCCGACGCGCGCGCGGCAGGGCTGACGACCGGGCTGGTGCGCGACGCGGGGCGCACCGAGCTGGCGGCCGGGACCATTACCTGTCTCGGCATCGGCCCCGCAGGCGAAGCGGAGCTGGACCGGCTGACCGGAAATCTACCGTTGTTGTAGTGGTCAATCACGCGGCGCGATACGCCGCGCTTCGCGATACATGATGCGGCGGTAGAGCCATGGCAGCCGGTCATGCGCCCAGAGGAAGAAGCGGTTGCGTAACCCCGGAATCACCAGCGGCTTGCGCTTCCACGCCCCGCGCAGCCCGGCGCGCGCGACAGTGGCGGCCGGCTGGGTGAAGCTGCTGACGCCGTCGTGGCGGTCGAACGAGGGATGGTCATCGAACTCGGTCGCGGTGCCGCCGGGGCAGAGGCAGGTGACGGCGATGCCGTGTTCCCTGAGGTCGTAGCCGCTTGCTTCCGACCAGCCTTGCAGCGCGTGCTTGCTCGCGACATACGCCGCGATTCCCGGCAGCCCCATATGGCCCACGATGGAAGCGACGTTAAGGATGCGGCCGCCTCCTTGCGACTTCATCGTCGGGATGGCAGCCAGCGTCGCTTCGATGACCGCCATGAAGTTGACCTGCATCTGCCGCGCGACTGCTTCGGTCGTCTGCTCGTCGGCCTTCACCAGCTCGCCGTAGCCGGCGTTGTTGACCAGCAGGTCGAGCCGCCCGGCGGCGTCGAGCACCTGCTTCACCAGCCGCGCACCGGCGCCCGCTTCCGCGAGGTCCGCCACGAGTGGCGTGATGCGGCCGGCGGGGAACTCGGCGGCGAGCTGCGCCAGCCGCTGCTCGCGTCGCGCCGAGGCGAAGACCTGCGCCCCGGCATCGGCCAGCTGCCGCGCCATTTCGAGGCCGATGCCCGATGAGGCACCGGTCACCAGCGCCACCTGCTCGTCCCAGTTCATGCGGCCGCAGCGGGGCGATAAGGCTTTATGCTTGCGGCGAATCGCAGCATGATGGGGCTTTTCCGTCGCAAGAAGGAAGAAGATAAGTTCGACTACTCGGACGAAACCAAGGAAGTCTTCGCCGAGCGCGACTCGTTTTTCGCCCGCATGCGCAAGCAGCTGGGGGGGTCGGCCGAGAATCCCGAACTGGCGAAGCCCGAGCAGGATGACCGGCAGGCGGACGCCGAAACGCTGGTCGACACGGGCGACTTCAATCCCTACGTCCAGGGTACCGAAAAGCCGTTCCAGTGCGACAGCTGCGGCACCCGCTTCCAGCGACGGGCGGGTCGCTGCGAGCAGTGTGGCGGCAGCGTCCTGCGCGCCGAAGAGATTTCCGAGGCCGCAAAGGTACCCGAGGCAAGCAGCACGGCAGCGGAGCCGCAAAAGTCACAGCAGGGCGATTTCATCTGCGTGGCGTGCGGCAAGGGATTCCACGAAAAATGGAGCCGCTCACCCTGCTGCGGGCAGGAGATGCAGCCGCGCGACAGCCCTGATACGGCACCCGAGACACACGAAACCTTCGAGCCATCGAGCGGCGCCGGGATTGACCCGCTGGCGGGGCTGCTCGACAACGAAGAGGGCGAAGTCGCGATACCTGAAGAGGTGGACGACGAGCCAGAGCCGGAAGCGGTAGATGAGGAAATCGAGACCGCTATCCGCGAAGTGGGCGGCGGCGAGATGACTGACTTCGGCGCGAGTAAGGGCGGCGCCACCGGCCCGCAGAAGCACATTACGCGCGCGGAAGCGAAGCCGAAGAAGCGGCGCGTGAAGCGGATTATCAAGCGCAAGAAGCGGAAGTAGCTGCGATGAACCTTGAAGCACTGAAGCAGCTGCCGCCGTGGGCGCGGGAGCTCGGCAGCGCGCTGCTGGTTGTCAGCGCGGTGTTCATGCTGACCTGGGTCTACACCGGCAACTGGCCGCCGATGGTGGTCATCGAATCGGGCTCGATGGAGCACGACGACAACCCGCTCTACCCCGAGCCGGGCTTCACCCACATCGGCGCCATCGACACCGGCGACCTTGTGCTGGTCAAGAGCGCCGGGCGCGACGACATCGTCACCTACCTTGCCGGGAAACAGCAGGGCTACGAGCGCTACGGCGACTACGGCGACGTAATCATCTACTACAAGAACGGGCTGCGCGGAGTCTGCAGCGCTGGCGCCAGCCTCGACGAGGCAGAGTGCAACCGGCAGGATGGCGAGTGGACCCCGGCCACGCCGGTCATCCACCGCGCCATGGCGTGGGTCGAGGTGCGCGACAACGGCAGCTACTACCTGCCCGAAGTGGACATGGAGTTCGCCAACGGCAAGCTGGTGCTGGCTGAAATCGGGCTCCCGCCAGGCGCTCCGCTGACGGAGATAACACAGTCGGGCTACATCACTAAGGGCGACTCGGTCGGCAACCGCCACCCCGACCAGCTGACGCATCGCGACCTGCTGGGCCAGCAGGTGCAGCCGGTGCAACCGGGCGACATCGTCGGCATGGCCCGCGGCGAGCTGCCGTGGTTCGGGCTCATCAAGCTGAAGCTGACGCAGCCCGAAAACTACGCCGCGGCGCCCGAGGAGTGTCGGCAGATGCTGCTCATCTCGCTGGTGACCGTTATCATCGGGCCGTTCGTCATCCAGCGCGGTTGGGAACAGTGGGGCCCGCGCCGCAAGTAAACGCTTAAGCAGCACCTGTCTGGCGAGCACGATGGCCCAGCCGGCAGCCGCCAAACGCGGCATCCCGCCCAAAGACGATTTCAACGCCTGGTACCCCTTCATGGTCGAGGCGGCCGAACTGGTCGACAAGCGCTACCCCGTCAAGGGGATGGACGTCTGGCGCCCCTACGGCTGGAAGGCGATGCGGCTCATCGACGGGCTGACGCACGCCGAGATGGAGCGCACCGGCCATCAGGAAGTCAACTTCCCGCTGCTTATCCCGGAGCAGCTGCTTGAGAAGGAGAACCGGCTGGTGGCACGGCTACAACGCGCGCGCGAGGAGGGGGTCGACCCGTCGGAACTGCGGATGGACGAGGAGGCGACCGGCTTCGCGCGGGAAGTTTTCTGGGTGCGTCACGCTGGCGAGACCGAACTGGACGTGCCGATGTTCCTGCGCCCCACGTCGGAGACGGCGATGTACAGCATGTTCCCGCTCTGGATTCGGAGCCATGCCGACCTGCCGCTGAAGACCTACCAGATGGTCAACACCTTCCGCTACGAAACGAAGCAGACGCGCTCGTTCATCCGCGTGCGCGAAATCCACTTCTTCGAGGCGCATACCTGCCACGTCGACGAGGCGGACGCGACGCGCCAAATCGAGGAGGACCTCGAAATCGCGGCGCGGCTGATGCACGACCTCTGCCTGCCGACGCTGGTCGCGCGGCGGCCGCTGTGGGACACCTTCCCCGGCGCGCACTACACCGTCGGTATCGACGTCGTGATGCCCGACGGGCGGACGCTACAGGTGGCGTCGGTCCACCACTACCGCGACCAGTGGGCACGCGCGTTCGACGTGCGCTACGAGGACGCGCAGGGCGAGCAACAGTACTGCCACCAGACCACCTATGGCATGTCGGAGCGGCTGCTCGGCGCGGTCGTCGGCGTCCACGGCGACGACCGCGGACTCATCCTGCCGCCCGCGATTGCGCCGCACCAGGCGGTCATCGTGCCGGTGCTCGCGAAGGAGGGCGCCGACGATGTGCTCGCCGCGTGCCGCGAACTGCAGGCGCAGCTGCGCGACGCGGGGCTGCGGGTGCACCTTGACGACCGCGACCTGCGGCCGGGGCAGAAATACTACGACTGGGAGATTCGCGGCGTCCCGCTGCGGCTCGAGCTGGGGCCGCGCGACCTTGCCAGCGGCGAGTGCGTACTGGCGCCGCGCACCGGCGGCAAAGACAGCGTGCCGCTGGCGGGCGCGACGGAGGCGGTGAAAGAGGCACTGGAGGCAGTTGCGGCCGAATTACGGAAGCGCACCGAAAAGGCCAATAATACGTGCATACACGTATTGCCTCCACTGACGCGCTCCGCGACAGGGCGGCTGTCGCTGGCGGAGCCGGTCGAGCCGGGGCGAATCTACGAGATACCGTTCGACGGTAGCGACGCCGAAGCGGCGATGGTGGAGGAGCTCACGGGACACTCATTCCTGGGCGACGCGCGCGAGCCGTTTGCGAAGGCGCGCAAGTGCGCCGTCTCGGGGAAGTCCACGAACCGGCGCGTCTGGCTGGCACGAAGTTATTAATACCTGACTATAACCAGTTTTATCGTCGAATAACGAATTTAGTTAGGCTTATATACGCATCCTGACGGTAGCGAGTTCCTGCGGTCTGCCACAGCAGCACCGTACAAAGAAAAAGAGGACACAACCATGGAACACAGAATAGAACAAGACAACGAGGGTGTATCCCCAGTTATCGCCGTCATCCTAATGGTAGCGATTACCGTGGTCCTGGCAGCTGTGCTGTACGTTTGGGCAGCCAGCTTCCTGGAACAAGGAGATACCTCACCCTTCGCCCAGTTCACGTCTAGCAAGAACAGTGGTGGCGACTACTATGTCACCGTTGTGAAGGTATCGACGAAGTACGACCTGGAAGCCTTCAGCTACTTCCTGAAGGACAGCACAGGCACGACCAGTGAATTTGGTGAGATCGCTATGCAGAATCTCTCCGGCAACGTGGTCGGGATCGACGTCAGCTACGACGCCACATGTGACGAAAGCTGCGATGACGACCTGCAGACGCGCTCGGACGCCGTTGATGACGATAGTGGATCAGTCTACGCCGTCACCTTCAATGACAACGACCGCGATGGCAAACTGTCAGCTGGTGACAAGTTCACCGCACGCGGCTCGGGCCACTCTTCCGACGGCCCCGCCCAAGATGACTGGTCACTCGAAGTCAAATTCGATAACACCGGTGACGTGATCGGCAGCAAGCGGCTCGGTTAGATTCGTCTAACTGGTCCAACGG
>PSPB01000009.1 GCA_003193815.1 Methanobacteriota archaeon | reverse complement strand
CAACCGGTCGCTGGCTATTGCCAGCGACCGGTTGCGTCATGAGCAAAGCGAACAGTTTTGCGATGGCACAGCCGTCTGAAAAGACTGCTTCGGACTACTCACCCGACACGAGCCGCAGCTCCGGACTGCGACTCGCGACCTCGGCGGCGAGGGCCGCGACGAAGTCGGCGAGCGGGACGCCATTGTGCTGCCCCCCGTCGCGGGCGCGGATGCCGACGGTGTTGTCCGCGACCTCCTCGTCGCCGAGGATGAGCATGTAGGCCGGACGCATCTTGCGGTGCGTGCGGATTTTCTTGCCGATGGTGTGGTCCGAGTCGTCGACCCGCACACGGATGCCGGCTGCCGCCAGCGCATCGCGTACCTTTGCGGCATAGTCGCGGTGCTTTTCGGAGATGGTGATGACCTGCACCTGCACCGGCGCGAGCCAGGTCGGGAAGTTGCCCATCCACTGCTCGGTGAGGAACGCGACGAAGCGCTCGTGGGTCGATAGCGGCGCGCGGTGGATGACGAACACCTCGCCGTTCTCCGTGCCGGTTTCGTCCATGAAGCCCAGCCCGAAGCGCTCCTTGGCGGCGAAGTCGAGCTGGATTGTCGCTATCGACTCCTCGCGGCCGAGCGCGGTAGTGAACTGGATGTCGACCTTCGGCCCGTAGAAGGCCGCTTCGCCGATGGCTTCCTCGTATTCGACGCCGAGGTCGTCGAGGATGCCCCGCAGGTGGTCCTGCGTCGCTTCCCAGTTTTCGTGCTGGTCGATGTATTTCTCCTTCTTTTCGGGGTCCCAGAGCGAGAGGCGAAAGCTGTAGTCGTTGAAGCCGAAGGTGGTGTAGTAGTCCTGTGCCATGCGAATGTTGGCTGCTACTTCGGCGGCGACTTGCTCGAGCGTGCAGTAGATGTGCGCGTCATTCATCGAGAGCATGCGCACGCGCAGCAGCCCGCTGAGCGTTCCCGAGAGCTCGTTGCGGTAGACGGTGCCGTATTCGGCGATGCGCAGTGGCAGCTCGCGGTAGCTGCGCTTGCGATGGCGGAAGACCAGGTGGTGCATGGGGCAGTTCATCGCCTTCAGGTAGTAGGTGCCGTCGTCCATCTCCATCGGCGGATACATCGAGTCGGCGTAGTGCGGCAGGTGGCCGCTCGCCTCGAAGAGCTGCTGTTTGCCGAGGACCGGCGTAGTGACGCGGACGTAGCCGTACGCCTCCTCGGTCTCGACCGCGTAGCGCTCGATTTCGCCCTTGAGCACCTCGCCGTGCGGGAGCCAGATCGGCAGCCCCTTGCCGAGCAGCTCGTCAATCATGTAGAGCTCCATCTCGCGGCCGATTTTGCGGTGGTCGCGCTTCGCCGCTTCCTCGAGCTGGCGCTCGCGGGTCCGGAGGCCATCCTTCGTCGCGTAGCAGAGGCCGTAGATGCGCACCAGCGACTCGCGTTCGCGGTCGGCGCGCCAGTAGGCCTGGCTGGTGCTGGTGAGCTTGAACCAGCGCAGGTGCGCCGTGCTGGGAACGTGCGGGCCGCGACATAGGTCAACGAAGTCGCCCTGCCGGTAGGCGGACGAGCCGACGTCGTGGCCGAGCTTGTCGTCGAGGATTTCGAGCTTGAACTGGTTATCGCCAAACAGCTTGCGCAGCGCGGCGTTGTCGAGCTCCTCGCGCTCGAGCTTGAGGTTCTGCTTCACCAGCTGCTTCATGCGCTTCCCGATGGCGCGCAGCTGTTCCTCGCTGACCGGCTCCATGTGGAAGTCGTAGTAGAAACCGTGCTCGATGGGCGGACCGATGGTCGGCTTCGCGTCGGGGTGGAGCTCGGTGACGGCCTGCGCCAGCAGGTGCGCGCACGAATGGCGCAGGATGTAGAGCCCCGTGTCGGACTCTCCGGGGATGGGGGCGACAGTGCAGTCGCCGTCGAGGGGATGCGAGAAGTCGCGCTCCTCGCCATCGACGAGCGCTGCGACCGCGCCGGACTTGCGTCCGTGGACGTTGGCGATGACCTCGCCGGCGGTGATGCCGCGAGTGTATTCGTGGACTGCTTCGGCTCCGACATCAACGGTAATCATCGCCATTCAGTCGCCTCCCGGCGTGCAGTGCGCCAGCCGCATGTTTCCGCGACGCGGCTCCCGGATAAAGGGCTGCCCCCGGGTAACCCTTATACCAAGTCGAGAGTGCTCGGCGCCCGTCGAACCATGGCTCGCAGGAAGAAACAGGGACGCAAGCGCCAGCCGCCGGCCGGTGGCCGTCCGGTGCTGCTGCTGATGGCGGTCTCGATTATCGTGGTGCTGGCAATCATCTTTCTGACTGTGCTCGGCGTCATCGAGACCGGCGTCGCCGCGGTGCTGGCGATGACGCTACTGGCGGCAATCTTCTTCCTGATGTGGCTGCGCACCTCCGCCCCGCAGGGTGGCGGCCAGCGGCGCAAGCGGCGGCGCAAGCCCTCGATTGACGCGGTTGCCGGTCCGCCCGCCGTTACTACGGCCGCCGGCGCGGTGCCCGCACCGGCGGCCGCGCAACCGCGTGTCCCGCTCCCCCCGCGCCCAGTGCGCGCTGCGCGACGGCGGCGTGAATACGTCAGCTATCCCGTTTTCGTCGGCGGCGGCGATTACGCCGACACCTACGTCCAGGTCGACAAGGACACCGTGCTGAAGCTGCGCAACGAGATGACGCCCGACGAAGGCATGGCGCAGCTCCCCGGCCGCCGCATGGCCGCTTTCCCGGACCCGCAGAAGGCGGCCGAGGCTGCCAAGCCGGCGGCGGCCGAAGCGGTGGTTGCGGCCGCCGCACCGGTGGCGGTCGCAGCAGAACCGGTGGTGGTCGCGGCCACGCCCGTGGCGGCCGAAGCGGTCGCGGTAGTCGAGGAAAAAGAGGAAGATTTCGACTTCGACTGGGAGTGAAACCGCTTTTAGGGGGCCCTTGGCGCTGCCCGCGCGTTTGGAAGTCTACCAGCGATTGCGGAAATTGCGCCGCGAGCGGCCGTTGCACCTGACGCTGCTCGACCCCGGCAAGAGCGATACCGCCACCATCGGGCGCATGGCGCGCGGCGCAGCCGAGGCGGGCACCGACGTCATCATGGTCGGCGGCTCGACCGGCCTCTCGCTCGACCGGGTCGACGCGGCGGTGCTCGAAATCAAGGAGCAGTCGCACCTGCCGGTCATCCTCTTCCCGACCGTCGCCAAGGCAGTTTCCACGAAGGCGGACGCGATTTTCTTCATGTCGCTGCTCAACAGCACCGAGCGGCGCTTCCTCGTCGGCGAACAGATTGCGAGCGCCGCGATGGTCCACCAGTCGGGGCTCCAGCCGCTCTCGATGGCATACCTGATTGTCGAGCCCGGCATGGCCGCGGCGCGCGTCGGCAAGGCGAAGCCGCTGCCGCGCGACGACCCGGCGCCGGCGGTCGCGCACGCGATGGCGGGCGAGCTGTTCGGCATGCGCTTCATCTACCTCGAGGCGGGCTCAGGCGCCAGCCAGCCGGTGCCGCCGGCGCTTGTCGCCGCCGTCCGCGAGGCGATCAAGGTGATGCTGATTGTCGGCGGCGGCATCCGCACCGTCGACGCGGCGGCCGCGGCGGTGGCGGCGGGCGCCGACATGGTGGTGACGGGAACGCTGGTCGAGCGCGCGTCGATGGTCAAGGAGGAGCTGCAGCCCATTATCGGGGCGGTGCACGCCGGCTGAATGGCTCCCGAGCTCGTCGTCGACCCCGATGTGCCGCCCCCCGCGCGGCTCTCGGGCTACCTGCTGCACACGCCGCGCCGCGAGTTGAGCGGCGCGCTCTTCGCAGCCGCAACGCTGGCGCTGGCGGTCATCGGGCTGCGCGACTACCCGCTCATCACCGAGGCGGTCTCCGACCGGCTACTGCTCGGCGCGGTGGCGCTGGCGCTGCCGCCGCTGCTGGTCGCGACGCTCGCCGCCAACCTGGCGTGGGCGTGGGACGGCCGCTACCCGCTGCGCTACGGCTTGCAGACCGGGGCGACCGGCGCGCTGATTATGCTATTCTGCACGCTCGCGGGCGGCGAGTGGTGGTTCTCGACGATGGGCGGGCTGGCGTTCGGCGTCGGTGCGACCGGCGGGCTCTGGTACCTGACTCTGCGCACCCACGGCTCCGCGCCGGCGTGGGTCGCCCTCGCGCTCGCGACGCTGGCGCCGCTCGCGTCGCTGTGGGGGCTGTTCGGCGACAACTCCGAGCACTGGCTCAACGTCGGCCTCGTTTCGCTGGTCGCGTTCACCGCCGCCAGTTACGGCTTCCTCTTCTTCGTCGACACCCCCTACCAGCGTGCGGTCGGCATTTCGGGCATGCGCCACATGGCGGCGTTCATCGAATTCTACTCGACCGGCGACGGGCGGCGGCTGACACGCGCCTTGCGGGAAATCTGCCAGACGGTGCGCGTTGAGAGCGGCTGGGCGTCGCTGCGCCGCGACGGGGAGCCGCTGGCGTTCCTCGCTATCCCCGGGCTGCACCCCGGCCCACTCGGCGAACTGGGCGGCAGCAACCTGCCGTCGAAGATTGACCCCGAACTCCCCGGCCTCGGCTTCGCGCTCCACGGCGCGACGACCAACGACCAGAACCCGCTGCGCGCCGAGGACGTCAACCGCGTCGGCCGCGCGATGGCAGAAGCGGCCGCCGGTGCCGCACACGGCGGCGGCGGCCGCCCCGCCGCGTCAGCCGGCACGAGGCCGGGCGCGCACGCGCTGGGCCTCGGCGAAGATTTGCTGCTATTCGCCGAGCCGGACGACAGCGATGATATCCACCCGACCCTCGGCTCAATCCTCGAAGGCAGCGCCACCCGCGGCGACGGTGAGCGGCTGCTCGTCGACCTGCACAACCAAGAGGGCTGGGGCCGCCCCCCGCTACCGGTCGGCACCGACGCTGGCAGTGCCTTGGCAGAGGCGATGGGCGCGGCGGCCGAGCGCTGCCGCGCCGCTCCCGTCGGTGAACTGCGCGCCGGAGTCGCGCGGCTGCCGGGCGAGGACCTGGAGCACGGCATCGGCCCCGGCGGGCTGCGCGTGCTCGCGCTCGAAACGGGCGGCGCGACCAGCGCGCTGCTGCTGTGGGACGCCAACGGCTTCGCCCCCGGCATGAACGCCGCGCTGCGCGAAGGCCTTGCCGGCAGCGTCGATACGCTGCTGCTGGCGACGACCGACAACCACTACGTCAACATCCGCCCCGGCGGCCACAATCCGCTCTCGGGCGCCGACTTCATCCTCCCCGCGGCGCAGACGGCGCTCGCGGAGGCGCTGGTGGACCTCGTGCCGGCTGAGAGCGCGATGGGGCGCGTCACGATTGACGGCGTCGAAATCCTGGGGCAGGGGATGCAGGACCGCATCTCGGCCGCAGCGAATGCCGTCGTGCAGGTCGCGCGCTTCTCATGGCTCCCGCTCTACGGCTCGGCGGCGATGTTCTGCATGCTGCTGTCGCCGTATCTGTAAAAACTATTTCGACTGAATCTGGATTGAAATTTTGACACCGTCGGGTATCTGGATGCGCATCAGCTGGCGCAGTGCGCGGTCGTCGGCGTCGATGTAGATAAGTCGCTTGTGCAGCCGCGCTTCCCAGCGGTCCCAGGTCTCGGAACCTTCACCGTCGGGGGATTTCCGCACGGGCACGCGCAGCTTGCGCGTCGGGAGCGGGATGGGGCCGGTCATCGAGACGCCGGTACGGTCGGAGATGGTGCGAATCTGCTCGCATACAAGGTCAACCGAGCCGTGGTCAAGGGCGTGCAGGGAGATGCAGGCCCGCGTATCTCCCTTCTTTGCCATTAATCAGTTCAGTCCCAGGACTCCTCGATTTTGAGGCACATGCCGGCCGCGACGGTCTTACCCATGTCGCGGATAGCGAAGCGCGAGAGTTGCTTGAACTTGGCCTGTTCCTCGATGGCGAGCGGCTTGGTAGGCTTGATGAGCACCATCGCCGAGTCACCATTATTCAAGAAGTCGGGGTTCTCCTCGGTCACCGCGCCGGTGCGGGGGTCAATCTTCGCCAGCAGGGTGTCGAAAGTGCACGCCACCTGTGCGGTGTGGCAGTGGAAAACCGGGGTGTAGCCAGCGGTGATGACGTTGGGGTGGTCCAGAATCATCACTGATGCCTTGAACGCGCGCGCCACGCTGGGCGGGTCGTCCTCGGGGCCACAGACGTCACCGCGACGGATATCGGTGTGTGCAACGCCGCGCAGGTTGAAGCCGACGTTGTCGCCCGGCACCGCCTGCGGAACTTCGGCGTGATGCATCTCGACCGACTTGACTTCGCCAATTTTGCCGCCCTGGTGAGCGGATGGGCGGAAGGAAACCTTCATGCCGGGCTTGAGGACCCCGGTCTCGACCCGGCCGACCGGCACAGCGCCGATGCCCGAAATTTTGTAGACATCCTGGATTGGCAGCCGCAGCGGATCGCCCTCCTGTCCCTTGGGGGGAGTGAGCTTGTTGAGCGCCGCCAGCAGTGTGTCGCCGTTCCACCAGCCGAGGTTGTCGCTCTTGGCGGCGATGTTGTCCGCCTTCCAGCCGGAAGCGGGCAGGACGGTCACCTGCTCGTCGCGGTAGCCGACCATCTTGAGCATCTTCTCGAGGTCCGCCTTGACTTCCTTGAAACGCTTCTCGGAGTAGGCGGGCTTGGTGATGTCCATCTTGTTGATGGAGACAATCAGCTGCTCGACGCCCATAACCTTGGCGAGCCAGAGGTGCTCTTTGGTCTGCGCCTTGATGCCGTCGTCGGCCGCGACCACCAGCACTGCGGCGTCAGCCTGCGAGGTGCCCGTAATCATGTTCTTGACGAAATCTCGGTGCCCCGGGGCATCGATGATCGTGAAATAGGTCTTGTCGGTCTCGAACTTCTTGTGTGCTACGTCAATCGTGACGCCACGCTCGCGTTCCTCTTTCAGGTTATCCATCACGTACGCCAGCTCGAAGCCACCCTTGCCGCGCTCTTCAGCTTCCTTGCGATACTTGTCAATAAGGTGCTGCTCGATTGCACCGGTCTCCAGAAGGAGTCGGCCGACTGAGGTAGACTTGCCGTGGTCGACGTGACCGATGAATACTACATTCATGTGGGGTTTGCTTGCCATTTTTGACCTCCAGTGGTCAGAGGGGGCCGCAGGACGGGGGGTAAATAAAGATTAACCTGATTCTCATCGGGAAATCAGGCGTAGTTCTCGGGTCTCGGGACCTCGGGCTTGAGCCCTTTCCGCTCCCGTATTTCGGCCGTAACATCATCCAGCAGCTCGCGCGGCAGCGGCTCGTAGCCGGCGAACTCGGTTGACCAGAGCGCGCGGCCGGCGGTCGCCGAGCGAATCTCGCCCGCGAAGCCGAACATCTCCTTGACTGGCGCCTTGGCCGTAATCGTAGCGAGGTCGCCTTCAGTCTCCATCCCGGCAATTACCGAGCGGCGCTGCGACATCTCGCCCGTGACGGCTCCCATCAGGTCCTGCGGGACGCTGATGTAGACATTCTGCTTTGGCTCCATCAGCGCCACGCCTGCCATGAGCATCGAGCCGTTGATGGCGTTGCGGACGGCGGGAATCGTCTGCGCCGGGCCGCGGTGAATTGCGTCCTCGTGCAGCTTGGCGTCGCGCAGCAGTACCTTGACGCCGAGCAGCCGCTCGTGCGAGCGGGGGCCGCGGTTGACAACTTCCTTGAACGCCTCGATAAGCAGCTCGCGCGTCTCGAACAGGTTCTGCACACCCTTGGTGGCGTCGATGAAGACGCAGCCATTCTCGATGCAGAGCACGCCGCGCGCGATGGGGCGGTCCCAGTCGTACTCCATCAGCTGCCGCGCCACTTCGCGCGACTTTTTGATGTCGCCTGACGGGATTGTACCGTCCTGGATGGCGGCGAGCACGTCCGGCTCGAGCGGCTCGACAGTGACGAAGAAACGGTTGTGCTTGTTGGGCGACTTGCCCTCGAATACGCCCGGCGAGGGTTCCATGACCGCCTCGCGGTAGACCACGATGGGCGGCGAGGTGGTAATCTCGACGCCGTGCTCCTTGGCGATGCGATACTCGGTGATTTCAAGGTGCAGCTCGCCCATCCCCGACATCAGGTGCTCGCCCGTCTCGAGGTTAGAATCAATCTGGATTGAGGGGTCGGCCTTGGAGACTGCGCGCAGCACCTCGACCAGCTTCGGCAGGTCGCGCGTATGCTTCGCCTCGATGGCGGTCGTGACGACCGGCTCCGAGTGGTGGACGATGCGCTCGAACGGCTCAAGGTCCTGCTGGGAGGTGGCGGTCGAGCCGGAGATGGCGTCGCGCAGCCCGGCGATGGCGACGATGTTGCCGGCGGTCACCTGCTCAGTCGCAATCCGGTCGGCGCCGACGAAGACGCCCACCGACTGGACCCGGTTGGGGGCGGGCATCCCGGAAACGTAGAGCTGGTCGCCCTTGGCGACCGTGCCCGAAAAGAGCCTCCCGACGGCGATTTCGCCCGCGTGCGGGTCGATGACCACTTTGGTAACCATGAAAGTCGTGACGCCCTTGTCGTCAGCGGCGACCATCGCCTTTCCCGCGGCTGATTCGGGGTCGCCGTGCCAGATGTGCGGGATGCGGTATTTCTGCGCCACCGCGGCCGAAGGCATTTTTTCGACAATCATGTCGAGCAGCACCTCGTGCAGCGGAGCGGCGTGTGCAAGGCCCTTGCGGTCCTCTTCCATCATGTAATCGTAAATCTGCTTGAAGGAGATGCCCTTCTTCTGCATGAACGGGATGGAGGTGGCCCAGTTGTGGTAGGCTGACCCGAAGGCGACCGTGCCAGCGGCAGCGTCCAGCTTCCACTCCTTGCGGAACTCTTTCGGCACCTGCCCCATAATGAGCTTGTTGACCTCGGTGATAATCTTGCCGAACCGCTGCTGCATGTCCTCCGGGCTGACCTGCAGCTCGGCAATCAGCCGGTCCACTTTGTTAATGAACAGTACCGGCTTGACCTTCTCCTTCAGCGCCTGCCGGATGACGGTCTCGGTCTGCGGCATGATGCCCTCGACCGCGCAGACAACAATAATTACGCCGTCGAGCGCGCGCATTGCGCGCGTGACGTCGCCGCCGAAATCAACGTGTCCCGGCGTGTCAATCAGGTTAATCAGGTAATCCTTGCCCCTGTGATCGTGGACCATCGAGGCGTTGGCGGCGTTGATGGTGATGCCGCGCGCCGATTCCTGCTCGTCGAAATCGAGCATCAGCTGTTTGCCGGCCAGCTCCTCCGACATCATCCCGGCGCCGAAAATCAGGTTGTCTGAGAGCGTGGTCTTGCCGTGGTCGATATGCGCCGCGGTGCCAATATTGCGAATCTGTTCCAGTTCGCGGAACAGCGCCTGCGCGCGCTTGACGTTATCTTCCTTGCGGCCCATGGCTCAGTTGTGCGCGGCTTCCGCCTGGCGCTCTTTGTCTTCCTTCTTGGCGACGGCGAAAGAGTCGGGATTCCCTTCGGCAGCAAGCATGATTTCGCGCGCGAGCGCCTTCTCGATTGAGCGCTGCTTCGGCGCCGACGCAATCGCGCCGCGGCAAATATTGGCGATGGCGGTCTCGAGCCGTCGCGCCGGAGAAACGTCGACGCCGCTGTAGACGCGGATGCCGCCGTAGCGCAGTGAAACCACTTCGGCACGCGGCGCGCTGTTCTCGAGCGCACGCACCAGCACCTGCATCGGGTTCTGTTTCTTCTTCGCGTGGACGATGTCGAACGAGTTGCGCAGCACCTTGTAGGCTTGCGCCTTCTTACCGGTGTAGCGCTCGGAGCGCATCAGGTTGTTGATGAGGCGCTCGACGACGGTCATGCGATGCTTGCCGAACCGTGTCCGCGCGTGGCGGCCGCCGGTGTGCGGCACCTGGAAAGCGTTGAGGTTGATGTACTTGCGCAGCGTCGGGTCCTCCACCTCGACCTCGCTGAGGTCCCACTTGCCGAAGAGTGGCAGCACCGGCAGCTCCGGCTCGGGCGCCGCTTCCGGCTCCGCCTCGGGAGCTGCGTCCGCCCCGGCCTCCGCAACCGTGCTCACCGAATCGGCTTCTCCTTGCGCCCGCGAACCATCTCGCGCAGCGAGACGTTGTTGACCTTCAGGACCCGGTAGCGCACGCCGGAGAGGTCGCCGTACGAGCGTCCCATCCGTCCGCCGACGCCTTCGATGATCACTTCGTCGTGTTCGTCGATGAAGCTGATGGCGAGGTTGCCCGGCGCCAGCGCGGTCACCTGCCGGCCGTTCTTGATGAGCTGCACTCGCACGCATTTCCGGATGCCGGAATTGGGCTGTTTAGCCTCGACCCCGACCTTCTCGACCACGATGCCTTTCGCCTGCGGCGCGCCCTGCAGTGGGTCCGCCTTCTGCTTCAGCCGCAGGACCCGCTTGCGATAGTAGCGGTCGTTCCAGCGTTGCTTCTGGTGGTTCTTGCGAGCCTGCGCAGCGGTGTAGAGTCCCTTGGCCAAGTTTGCATCTCCCCGACGAGCGGAGGTTTTCGCGCAGAAGGGGTCTGTATTTATAGCGTTCGGCAACGGCGCCCGACGATAACTGCGTTTCAGCGCTGCGCGCCGGCCCCCATTGCGCCGTTGCCGCACCCGCCGACGAAACCACTATTGCCGCGCCGCCCTCGGCACACCGGGCCACCGTAGCTCAGCCGGCCAGAGCGGCCGCCTTGTAAGCGGCAGGTCGAGGGTTCAACTCCCTCCGGTGGCTCCATGGCTTATTAATCGCGGCGCGCTCGCCCCCTTCCCGCAGGCGAACGATGCATCCATTCCACTATGCGAAGGTCCTCAAGGGCGCGGTCAAGCGCAACCTGCAGGTGGACCTGAACTACAAGTTCCAGCTGGTGACCGACGTCATCGACATGCTGCTGATAATCGTCGCCTTCACCGTGCTGGGGGCGTTCGTCGATGAGGCCGCCGACCCGGGGGAGCTCGGCATCGACTACGGGCTGCAGGGCTTCCTGCTGATGGGGGTGCTCTTCTGGGCGCTCTACCAGCGCGCCTACGAGGATACGGTCGCGGCGCTGCCGGAAGAGGCGTCGCGCGGTACCATCGGCTTCCTCGTCACGAACAACGTCAGCCTCTCGACGCTGCTGCTGGCGCGCAACATCGCCTCGATGGTCAAGACGTTGCTGACGACGCTCTTCATCGTCCTGCCGGTGCTGCTGATGGTCGACCTGGCGCAGGGCGGCATGCCGGGGCAGCGCGGGCTCTTCGCTGGCTTTGGGCTGGGGGATTTGCCGCTCATCGTCGGCGTCTTCCTGCTAATCTGGGTCTTCATGCTGATGGTCTCGCTGCTGGTGGCGTCGCTCAATATCGTCTCCAAGCGCATCACGCCTTTCGCCAACATGATCGTGACGGCGCTCAAGGTGCTGAGCGGCTACTACTTCCCGATTGAGGCGCTCGACGGCTACCTCGGCACCGGCGTCGCAATCTGGCTCAAGACGCATATTCCGATTATCACCGGGCTGGTCTTCCTGCGCGACATGGTGCTGGTCCCCGGGCCGAAGCCCGGCTTCGACGTGTTGTGGGCGACCTACCTCGAGCCGATGCTGGTCGGCATCCTCATTACGGGGGTCGTTGCCGGCCTGCTCTACAAGTACCTCGAGCGCAAGGCGCAGAGCTGGGGGACGCTGGAGTTCTACTGATGCTCGCTATCGAGGTCGAGAATGTGGTCAAGGAGTTCCCCGGCGGCTGGCGCCGCCCGCCCGTGCGGGTCATCGACGACATCTCCTTCACTGTCGAGAAGGGACAGCACGTCGCGATTATCGGCCGGCTGCGGCAAGACCACGCTGCTGCGCACCATCGCCACGATTTACCGCCCCGACGCGGGGAAGGTGCGCATCTTCGGGCAGGACGTCTTCAACTGGCGGCAGAGCGAGCGCTCGCGGCGCGCTTTCGCCTTCATTTCGCCGGCGCTGAATTTCCAGGCCAAGCTGACGCTGCGGCAGACCATCGAGTTCTTCGCGACGGTGCTACAGAAGCCGCCCGGGACCGTCACCCCGTTCCTGAAGCGGACCGGGCTCTACGCGATGTGGGACCAGCGGCTGGAAGGCTTCTCCGACGGGCAGAAGGCGATGCTGCGGCTCGCCATCGCCTTCCTGAAACAGCCGCGGGTGCTGTTCCTCGACGAGGTCGTCGCGAACCTCGACTTGGCGCGGCGCGAGAAAGTCATTGGCATGCTCGAGGAGCTGGAGGCGTTCCAGGACCTGACGCTGCTGATGGTCGACCACGACCCGTATGTCGTCGACCGGCTCTGCGACCGCATCCTAGTGCTGCAGGAGGGCGGCCGCGTCCACCGCTTCACCTCGGTGCGCGAGCTTATGGATGAGGTGCCCTACCGATTCACGGTCGAGGTGAACCTGAAGCGCGACGTTGATGACGCCCTCGCCGCAAAGGTGGCGCAGCCGTTGCGGCGCTACGAGATGACG
>PSPB01000100.1 GCA_003193815.1 Methanobacteriota archaeon | reverse complement strand
AGTAATGATGACTCCAAGCGCAATAACGCCAATCGCTATTTTGTTCATAGTTTCTTATTCCATGTCGTCCTATATATCTTATTTCCACAAATTTTTTTGAGTGTGGCTTAAATTTAAGGAGAGGGCCTCTTGCGAACCACAGCACTTGAAGATGAGTTTGCTCGAAGTAAGAAAGAATAGTGTTTTAACGAGCATTCGGGTCGCCCATTATCCGGGCACTTAACCGGGTGAGCAATTATGGGCCACATCGACGAAATTTTCGAGCAGGTCAAGCGGAGGGACCATGACCAGCCTGAGTTCCACCAAGCGGTCTGGGAAGTGCTGGAATCGCTGGCGCCGGTGCTGGATCTGCACCCGGAGTACCGCGAGTACCGCGTGCTGGAGCGGCTTGTTGAGCCGGAGCGCATGATTATCTTCCGCGTGCCGTGGACCGACGACCAGGGGCGGGTGCAGGTGAACCGCGGCATGCGCGTCGAGTTCAATTCCGCTATTGGCCCCTACAAGGGCGGGCTGCGCTTCCATCCCAGTGTCAACCTGAGTATTATCAAGTTCCTTGGTTTCGAGCAGATGTTCAAGAATGCGCTGACGACCCGCCCCATCGGCGGCGGCAAGGGCGGTTCTGACTTCGATCCGAAGGGTAAGTCCGACAATGAGGTAATGCGCTTCTGCCAGTCGTTCATGACCGAGCTGTTCCGGCACATTGGCGCTAATATCGATGTCCCGGCGGGGGATATCGGCGTTGGCGGGCGTGAAATAGGCTACCTGTTCGGCCAGTACAAGCGGCTGACGCGCCGCTGGGAGGGCGTGCTGACCGGCAAGGGGTACGGTTGGGGTGGCTCGCTTATCCGTCCTGAAGCGACGGGCTACGGGCAGGTCTATTTCCTGCGCGAGATGCTGAAGGCGCGCGGCGAGAAAATTGCTGGGAAAACCTGCACGATTTCCGGCAGCGGTAATGTCGCACAGTTCTGCGCCGAAAAGGCAATCTCATACGGTGCTAAGGTGCTGACGATGTCCGATTCCGGGGGATTCGTGCATGATCCCGACGGCATCGATGAAGAAAAATTAGCGTGGGTAATGGAGTTGAAGAACATCCGTCGCGGCCGCATCAGTGAATACGCGAAGAAATTCAAGTCTGCCAGCTACCACGCCGGCAAACGGCCGTGGTCTGTTAAGTGCGACATCGCGCTGCCGTGCGCGACGCAGAACGAAATCGAGAAGGCTGGCGCGAAAGCATTGGCAAAGGGCGGCACGTTTGCCGTCTGCGAGGGTGCAAACATGCCTACGACTCCCGAGGCGGTCGAAATTTTCCAGGCGGCAAAAATCGCCTTCGGTCCCGCCAAGGCAGCCAACGCCGGCGGCGTTGCCGTCTCGGCGCTGGAGATGGCGCAGAATGCCTACTTCAGCGAGTGGAGTCGCGAGGAAGTTGACAGCCGGCTGGACACCATCATGACCGGCATTCACGCGCAGTGTGACGCAGCGGCCGAAAAATACGGCCACGCCGGTGACCTGCTTCTCGGGGCGAACGTCTCCGGCTTCCTGAAGGTGGCCAACGCCATGCTCGACCAAGGCGTGGTTTGAACCCCCGGCAAGCGACACTCGCGCTCTTTTCAGTCACGATAATCTGGGGCTGGACCTTTATCTGGCTCAAGCGCGCCATGATCGTTGCTGACGCTCACGGTGCCGGTGTGCTGGGCGCGACGCTGTTCGTGACGCTGCGCTTCGCGCTTGGCGGCGCACTGCTGCCGTTGTTCCCCGGCGTGCGCAACGCCATGCGGGGACGCGCAGTCTGGCGTGACGGAGCGCTGCTGGCGCTGTTGATGTTTAGTGGCTTCCTGTTCCAGATGCTCGCCATCGCGCAACTCACACCAGCAGTATCGGCGTTCCTGACCTCGCTTTATGTCGTTTTCACCGCGCTGCTGCTGGCGGGCTGGCGCGGTCGGCTGCAGTCGACACCGCTGCTCTGCGGCGCAGCGCTGGTGACCTTCGGTGCCGGCTGGATACAGGGTCCGCCGCACTTGCATTTCAACTGGCCCGAGTGGCTCACGGTGTTCAGCGCGCTGCTGATCGCAGGCCACATCATTGCTACCGACGTAGTCACGCGGCGCGTCTCGCCTGTCGGGGTGACCTTCACTTCCATCACGTTGGCCGCGTTGATGGGGCTGCTGCTGCTCAACACCTGCAAATGCTGGCGCAGCCCGCGGCGCTGGGGGAGCTGTTGCGCGAGCCCGCTTTCTTGGGGCCATTGCTGCTCTCCGCATTTTTCGGGACATTCGTTGCGCTGCTGCTAGTGAACCTGTGCCAGAAGCTGCTCGACCCGGTCCGGGCGGCGATTCTCTACGCGCTCGAGCCGGTCTGGGCGACGCTGCTCGCTATCAGCTACGGGATGGTGACCGCCAACGGCTGGCTGCTGCTCGGCGGCGGTGCGCTGCTGCTAGGCAACCTTATTGCGGAACTGGCACCCCGGCGAGATTCAGCGTAGCGACGACTCAAAGGGTTTCGGCGTAGCGGCGCCCGATTTCAGCCCAGTTAAGGACGTTAAAGAAGGCGTTGAGGTAGTCGCCGCGCAGGTTTTGGTAGCGCAGGTAGTAGGCATGCTCCCAGACGTCCACTCCCAGGATGGGGACGCCGCAGTCATGCCCGCCGTGCGCCGGCCCCATCAGCGGGTTATCCTGATTGGCGGTCGAGCAGGTGCTGAGCTTGCCGCCGTCGGAGCAGAGCCACGCCCAGCCGGAGCCGAAACGGGTCATCCCCGCCTTGTGCAGCGCTTCCTTGAGGCCGTCCAGCGACCCGAAGGCTGCGTCGATGGCCGCGGCCAGTTCCCCGCCAGGCGACCCGCCGTCGGCGGCCATGATGCTCCAGAAAAGTGAGTGGTTGAAGTGGCCGCCGCCATGGTTGCGCACCGCACCGCGCTGCGCATCGGGCACCGCATCGAGGTCGCAAATCAGCTCTTCGACGCTCTTGCCGGTGCAGGCGTCGCCCGCCGCTTCGACCGCACCGTTAAGCATGTTGACGTAGGCGGCGTGGTGTTTGTCGTGGTGGATTTCCATCGTGCGCGCGTCGATGTGGGGCTCGAGTGCGTCGAAAGCGTACGGTAGGTCGGGGACTGTGAAGCTCATGATTACCTCTGGTAGGCAAATCTGGTGCACGATTTAAGGGTGCCTTCCACCCTCCGTCTACCAGACTGTCGTCGGGATTCCGTCCGGACCAGACTAACGCTTCAGGGCAACGGTAACACCGTCGCGCACCGAAAGCATGACTGCCTCCACCCGTTCATCCTTGACCACGCGCGCATTGAGTTCAGATATGCCCCTGTCGCTGGACTCGACGGGGTTGAGCACCTTTCCACTCCACAGTACGTTATCAACGACGATGAGGCCACCTGTCCGCATCATCGGCACCAGTTTCTCCCAGTAGGCGGGATAGTTCTCCTTGTCACCATCGATGAACGCAAAGTCGATAAGGGAATCCAGTGTATCCAGACTCTCGAGGGCCGGTCCCAGCTTCAGCTCGATTCTGTGGCCATAAGGGCTCTCGGCAAAGTAGCGCTGCGCGATAGCAACCGCATCGGGGTCAATATCGCAGGTGACCAATTTGCCGTCATCCGCCATCCCCTCGGCAATACAGAGTGCCGAGTAGCCCGTGAAAGTTCCGATTTCTACGGCCAGGCGAGCGTTACAGAGCCGGGCCAGGATGGTGAGCAAGCGCCCTTCGGTCGCTCCCACCATCATCCCGGGATTTGCCATACGGGCCTGTGGCGCAGCCGCTCAAGCAACTCGCCCTGCGGAGTCGTGTGGGCAGAAATATAATGCTCGATTTCCTCGGGTATCAATGGAGCCATGCGTGGCTCTGAACTCAGAAGCCCAGGTCCTCGAGCTTCACGTCGCTGTTCATGTTGATGCGCACCGGGAACGCCAGCGTGACCTTCTCCTCCCCGAAGCGACGCAGAATTTCGGTGACGAAGAAAGATTTCGAAGACCGCATTTTCTTGGGGTTGGCGACGTAGTAGCGGATTTCCATAATCACGTCCTGGTCGCCGAAATCGCGCAGGACCGCTTCCGGCGGCTTCGGTTTTTCCTGACAGATGTCAGGATGGTTTTTGGCGATATCCTTGACGATTTCCTCTGCTTTCGTAACGTTCCCCCATGTGGGCGTCAGACCCAGTCGGATGCGCACGCGCAGTTCCATGTCGCGGCGGTGGCTGAAGTTGGCGACGGCTTCCTTGGTCAGCAGCTTGTTGGGGATGGTGAGCATCACTCCGTCGGTTGAGCGCACGCGGGTGCTGCGCAGGCCGATTTCGGTCACGTCGCCCCAGCTGCTGTAGAGGCCACCGATTTTCTTGGGCAGCAGGATGCGGTCCCCTTCGCGGAACGGCCGGTCGATGATGATGAAGATGCCGGCGATAATGTTCTCCATCGTGTCCTGCGACGCAAAGGCGACCGCCAGGCCGATGATGCCGAGTGCGGCGACAATACCGGTCACATTAATTCCCAGTTCGTTGGCGGCGGTCAGCAGCACGATGGCCCACATGGCCACGCCCGCAATGCGGAAGATGAAGTTCTCGATACTCTCGTCAAGAGTGTCGGTCCGGTCAAACAGTCGCCGGAGATACCTTTTGGCAAGCTTGATGAGCGGGACCCCGATGATGAGAATCAGCAGCGCCGAAATCGGCCCGGTCGCCACGATTTCCGTGGCGCAGCTGTAGGTAGGCTCAAGGCTGTTGGGCAGCCTTTCGAGGCAGCTGGGCATGGCGTGCTGTTGCCAAGGCGGTATATAACGACTGTAGTTTTAACCCCCGATGACAAACAGGTTGGCTAAGGAAAGCAGCCCTTACCTGCTGCAGCATGCGGAGAATCCAGTCGACTGGTATCCTTGGGGCGAGAAAGCGTTCGCGCACGCCCGTGCCGGGGAGAAGCCGC
>PSPB01000008.1 GCA_003193815.1 Methanobacteriota archaeon | reverse complement strand
CTGCGTCGTCGAGCAGCCCGGCCGCGTCACTTGTCCGCAAGGCGGCAACGCCAGCCTGCTGCTCGACATCCGTGAAACGGTGAACGATGCCGACTGGGAGCAGGGGCTGCTGGGGCTGGCGTTCCACCCCGGCTTTGCAGAGAACGGCCGCTTTTTCGTCGCCTACACGACGCACGATGACGGTGCCTTACGACTGGCGGAGTTCGGCGCCAGCGCCAACGGCACCGGCGTCCGCGACCACGCGGACACCGACAGCGAGAGGGTGCTGCTTGAGGTGATGCAGCCCTACCGCAACCACAACGGCGGCCACCTGGAATTCGGCCCCGACGGCTATCTCTATTTGGGGCTCGGTGATGGCGGCAAGTACAGCGACGCCTTCGCCAACGCGCAAAACCTGGAAACATTGAAGGGGTCGCTGCTACGGCTCGATGTCGACGAGGGTGACCCATATGGAATCCCGGATGACAACCCGTTCGCTGACGGTGGCGGCGCCCCCGAAATCTGGGCCTACGGCTTCCGCAATCCGTGGAAGTTCAGCTTCGATTCCGAAACCGGGGAGCTCTGGCTGGGCGACGTGGGGCAGGACGCGTGGGAGGAAATCAACGTCGTCGAGCGCGGCGGTAACTACGGCTGGGCCTACTACGAGGGGAGCCACTGCTACGAGTCGCCCTTCGAGCATTACGACGGCTGGGGCTGTAGTGGGGTCGACCCGCAGGCGGAGGGCGCCTGGCTCTGGGAGCGCGTCCTGCTCAACCCGCTGGCGCTGCTGCTGCTCGGTGGGAGCCTGTTCATCGCGCGCCGACTGGGGCAGCAGCCGTAGCGCCGCTTATTCGAGGCCCAGCTCGCGCCGGTCGACGATGACGTAGTTCTTGCGCTGCAGGTTGGTCAGGTAGCCGTACCAGTAGACCAGCATGCCGTGGCCGTAGAGCTCGACGTATTGCGAGACCTGTCCGCGGTGGTTCTTGCGGTGGATGTAGTCGTCGCCAAAGCTCGCCTTGGACTCGACCCAGTGGTATTCGTCGCCGTGCCACACGAGTGGTTTCAGCAGCAGGAAATCCGGAGTTTTCCCTTCGACCGTTCCATGCCGCAGGTCGTTCTCGGTGAAGTATTCCAGCTCCAGTCCATCGAGCCACACCGCCAGCCGGTCCTCGCGGCGGTTGCCCTCGGCCGCCTGTTTGTTGTGCGAGATGGGGGTGTAGAGTTCGTCACGTGTGGTCACCTCTTCGAGCTCCTTCCGCAGTCGTTCGTCTTTGACCAGCTTCAGGTTCCTCAGCATTTCCTTGGTGCGCTTCTTGGAGTGGCGCATCTCCATTAACAGGAAATTGGCAAGCAGCACCGGCGGAAAGTCCAGCTCGAGCGCCAAGTCACCGATGGAGACGCCCGACTTCCAGCGCTGCAGGTGCTTCCGCGCACGGTCCTTGACGCGGTAGTGGTTCTTGATTGACTTGCGCTGCAGGAACTGCGAGCGGATGGCGCGCACGGCGTCGTACGGTTGCTCGAATTTGTTGGCGACTTCCTCGACACCGGTATGCACGCCGTAGCCGCGATGCCGGTCCAGTTCCCTGAGAATTTCCCGGTAAACCTTCTCTTCCATGGCCGGGCAGGGCTGGTCACTAAAAAGGCAGGGGCCACTGGCGCAGCATGGAACGACTTGCGCAGCTGCGCGAAGCGATGATCGACGCAGGTTTCGAGTTGCTGGCGCTGGTCCCCGGCCCCAGCCTGCGGTACCTGACGGGGCTCCAATTCCACCTCAGCGAGCGGCCGCTGGTGCTCGTCGTCCCGCAGCGGGCGCGGCCGGTGCTGGTGCTGCCAGAGCTGGAGCGCTCCCGTGCCGAAGCGCTCGAGTGCGATATCGTGACTTACTCCGATGCGACCGGCCCCGCCAGCGCGTTCGAGGCGGCGGCAGCGGCGCTGCCGCCGGGTCGACTCGGGGTCGAAGGGCGCAGTCTGCGCTTCATGGAACTGGAGCTGCTGGCGCAGGCAGGCATCGGCGACGAGCGGATTGATGCCGGGGCCATTCTGGCGCAACTGCGGATGCGCAAGTCGGCCGAGGAACTGGTGAAGATGGAGCGCGCCGTGGCGTTGGCGGAGGCCGCCTTCCGCGAGGTGCAACCCACCATTGCCGTCGGCATGCGCGAGCGCGAGCTGGCGGCGGCGCTGGTGCAGGCGCTCTACGGGGCGGGCTCCGAGCCGGAACTGCCGTTCGCCCCCATCATCGCCAGCGGCCCCAACAGTGCTAGCCCGCACCACTTTCCGGGCGACCGGAAGCTGGCGCGGGGCGACCTGCTGATTGTCGACTGGGGCGCAACCTGCGAGGGATATTTTTCGGACATCACCCGCACGTTCGTGGTCGCCGCCGAGCCGACGCAGCCGCAGCTCGAGGCACACGGAGCGGTGCGCGCCGCCGCGCGGACGGCGCGCACATTGGCCGCGCCCGGGGTCGCCGCCAGCGAGGTGGATGCGGCGGCGCGCGATGCCCTCACCGAGGCGGGCTATGGCAAGTTCTTCATCCACCGCACCGGCCACGGGCTGGGGCTCGAAGTTCACGAAGAGCCGTATATAAATCAGAACTCCGCCGTCGCGCTCGAGCCCGGGATGACTTTCACGGTCGAGCCGGGCGTCTACATCCCGACCCTCGGCGGCATCCGGATTGAGGACGATATGGTCATCACGCAGGATGGCAGCCGCAGCCTCACCAGCCTGCCGCGCGACCTGCTGGTTGTCGGGTGAGTTTTATCTAGCGCACCCCGGCGTAGCCGGGGATGGCGGAGACGGGTGGCCGGCGCTACGTTGTGCTGGCGGTTGTAATCATGCTGCTGGCGGCGTTGCCGTTCTCCCCGCTGGTGAGCTTCCAGTCGTCGCAGCACATTGACCCCGCTAGCGCTACCGACGACCCGCACCTGCCGACCAAGGATAGCGACAACGACGGGATGCCCGACTGGTGGGAGCTGATTCACAAGCTGAACCCGTTCGACGCCGCGGATGCCGCGTGGGATACCGACCACGACGGCTTCGACCTGAATGGGGACGGGATGCTCGATAGTTCCGAGAATTTCACCAACTTGATGGAGTTCGAGATGGAATCGCTGCTCGGCAACTCGACCGACCCCAATGACCCCGACTCGGACCGCGACGGGATGCCGGACGGCTGGGAGGCGCTCTACGGCCTCAACCCGCTTTTCGAGGGCGACGCGAAACTGGATTTCGATAACGACGGCCACGATTTTGACTACGGCGGAAGCATTACCGACTCCGAAAAATTCACAAATCTGGCCGAGTTCCAGAACGGCACCAGTCCGTGGGAGCCTGACACAGATGGCGACGGGATGCCGGATGGCTGGGAGGCATTCTGGTATCTCGACCCCACCAGCGGCGTCGACGCCTGGCAGGATGCCGACAACGACGGTTGGGACGCCGACTTCAACGGCGACCTCTCGTTCGCCGAATTCTATACCAATCTCGCCGAATACCTGAACGACACCGCCCCGCGCGATGCCGATACCGACAACGACGAGATGCCCGACGGCTGGGAGGTCACTTTCGGCCTCGACCCGCTCTTCCCCGGCGACAACTGGGGCGACCTTGACGGCGACGGCCTCGCCAATATCTACGAATACAACAACAGCCTGCTCGATACCGGCTGGCGTCGCGCCGACGAGATTGACACGACGCGCCCCGACCTGAACGATACCGACGGCGACAGCCTCAGCGACTTCGCCGAGCTGAGCACCTGGCTGACCGACCCGACCTTCAACGACACCGATTTCGATGGGATGCCGGACGGCTGGGAAGTGCAGTATGGCTTCAACCCGCGCGACCCTGCCGACGCGCGCAGCGACCTCGACAACGATGGCCATGACTACGACCGCTCGCAGGCGGTCGAGCCGGATGAATACTATACCAATTTGCAGGAATACCTGAACGGGACCGACCCCACTAACCCCGACAGCGATAACGACGGGATTCCGGACGGCTGGGAAGTGCAGTATGGCCTCGACCCGCTCGACCCGCTCGATGCGGTGCTCGACACGGACGGCGACGGCTGGGACTTCAATCGCAACGGCGAGGTGGCGGGCAACGAGACTTTCACCAGCCTCGAGGAATATAGCAGCGATACGCACCCCGACCTGAACGACACCGACGGCGACGGGATGTGGGACGGCTGGGAGGTGTGGTTCGGCCTCAACCCGCTCGACCCGTTCGATGCTGGCGTCGACTACGACCTGGACGGCCACGACGCCAACTGGAACGGCAGCCTCGAGAGCGACGAGTTGCACACCAACCTGCTCGAGTTCATGGCCGACACCCATCCGTGGGTCGCAGATACCGACGGCGACGGGATGTGGGACGGCTGGGAATACCAGCAAGGGCTGGACCCCAACAATCCGCTCGACACCCTGACCGACCCCGATGGCGACGGCCTCGTCAACCGGCTGGAATACAACAACTCCCGTGTCGGGACCGGCTACAGCGAGGTGGACGGCATCCGCTCGACCACCCCGCTGCTCAACGATACCGACGGCGACGGACTCCTCGATGGCGAGGAAATCTTCGTCTATTTCACCGACCCGACCTGGAACGACACCGACATGGACGGGATGCCGGACGGCTGGGAAATCCGGTACGGCCTCGACCCTCTCTGGGAGGGCGACGCCTGGCTCGATGGCGATAATGATGGCTACGATGCCAACCTGAACCTGAGCCTTGAGCAAGGGGAGCTGTTCACCAACCTCGAGGAGTACCTGAACTCCACCGACCCGACCAATGGCGACAGCGATTTCGATGGCATGGCCGACGGCTGGGAGGTTTACTGGGGCTTCGACCCGCTCAACAACAGCGACGCCTGGGACGACCCTGATAACGACGGGCTGGTGAACCTGCACGAGTTCAACAATTCCCTTGTCGAAGGCTACGACGAGAACGTGATTGCCGCCGACGCGATTCCCGGCAGTAACCCGCTGGGGCGGGACACCGACGGCGACCTGATTGAGGATGGCGAGGAGGTCGTCGCCGGTGATGACGACTACGTTACCGACCCGTCCAATCCCGACAGCGACGGAGACGGGATGCCCGACGGCTGGGAGATTTCGTATGGCCTCGACCCGTTCGACGCCAGCGACGCCGGAGAGGATCCCGATGACGACGGTTGGGACTTCGACCGTAACGGCACTCTCGAGCCGCACGAGCGTTTTACCAACCTGCAGGAATACCTCAACGGCACCGACCCTTGGGAAGCCGACAGTGACGGCGATGGGATGCCCGATGGCTGGGAGGCGTGGTATGGCCTCGACCCGGGCGACGCGGCTGACGCGGCTCTCGACCTCGACAGCGACGGCTACGACGCTAACCGCGACGACGAGCTCTCGCCCGAGGAGAAATTTACCAACCTCGAGGAGTTCCGCAACAACACCAACCCGGCGCTGCCCGACAGCGACGGTGACAACTGCACCGACGGCTGGGAGGTTTACTGGGACGAGCACAAGCCGGCCAACGAGACGCGCGGCTTCGACCCGCTCGACGCCAGCGACGGCGGCCTCGACTACGACGACGACGGCTGGGAGGACTGGGAGGGCAACTGGCACGACTTTCCCAACTGGCGCGAGGAAGAGGCGCAGACCGACCCGTGGGACGCCGACTCGGACGACGACGGGATGAGCGACGGCTACGAGGCGGACAATTGACGCGCAGCCGAGCCCACAACCTATATGTAGCAAAAGCTACCGTCGGAACGCGCAGGTGCGCGTGATGGAGAGGCAGAAGTGGCTGAGTTTGCTGGTCGCGCTGGTGATGCTGCTCACGCCGCTGGCGGCGCTGCCGGTTTTTGGCTCGAACCCGAATGACCCGGACGGTGACGAGGACGACGATAATGACGGCTACGACGCCGACCGTGACGGTAAAATCTCGGCCGAGGAGATGTACACCAACCTCGAGGAGTACAACAACAACACCAACCCCAACAATCCCGATACCGACGGAGGCGGTGCTGGAGATGGCTGGGAAATATATTACGGTTTCAACCCGCGTAACGTCACCGACGACGGCGCCGACCCCGATAGTGACGAGCTCTCCAACTACTGGGAGTTCGCGTGGGACACCGACCCCTTCACCGCCGACAGCGACCAGGACGGAATGCCGGACGGCTGGGAGCACTACTACTCCGAGAAGAACGACCAGTGCGGCCTCGACCCCTCGGACTTCGGCGACCAGCACGCTGACCCCGACAATGACGGCTCGGACAACCTGCGCGAGTACAACGAGGATACCGACCCGTGCGACGAGGATAGCGACGACGATGGCGACCCGGACGGCGAGGACCCGCCGCCCATCGAGCCGGGCGAGCCGCCCGGCACCAAGCCCGATACCGGGCGCACCGACGGCAACGTCACGATTTACGAAATCTTCGACCCGGCGCTGATGTCGCTCAAGCGCTGGTCGGCGCAGGACGCGCTCTACTACGACAGCTCGAGCACCGACCCCTACACCATGTATGTCTATGACACTTCCAAGATCGAAATCGCGCCGACCGGTTCAACCGACTACACGCATATCTTCGAGGGGTGGCTCTGGATGGGCGTCACGGTCACGACCGACGTCTACACGCCGATTCCCTCGGTCTCGCCCGATGCAGATATCATCGACTACGACGCCAACCTGACCGGCCTCGAAATCTACTTCTACAAGGATGGCGCCGACAACTACTACATCCTCGGCAGTGAGGGCGCCACAATCGACCTGCGCTACCGCATGGGAACCAATGGTTCCTACTTCAACCGCCCCGTCCCCGACACGCTCACCACCGCCGACCTGCCCCCGGAGGCGATTCGCCCCATCACCGGGCAGTCCGAGGTCGAGGAGAAGGTGAAGCAGTTCCTGCAATTGAAGAACGGGACCGAGCCGGCCAACGCGCCGCTCTACTGGCTCTGGCCCGAGAACGGCACGATGGAGACCAACCTCGAGAAACTGGTCACCAACCTCACCTGGTATTTCTCCAACTTCCGCGAGGGCGACGGCGACGTCCCCGACCCCGAGCCGCCCTACGATGTCTACCAGTCCATCTGCATCAACGGCATCGGCGCCTGCCGCCACCGCTCTTTCGGCTTCTTCGTCACGGCCAACGTGCTGGGGCTGCCGACGCGCTACGTCTCGAACGAGGCGCACGCCTTCGTCGAAGTCTACGTGCCCGTGGACAACCAGACCTACTCTGACAGTCACTGGAAGCGCATCAACCTCGGCGGCACCGGCTCGAGCACCACCCTCGACCGCCCCGACAGCGACGAGGGGGGCGATGAGTTCAACTTCGACGAGTTCGACCCGAATGATATCGACAACATGACCGGCGAGCAGGTCACGGTCGTGCTCGAGGGCGTCGCGCCTTCGGCTGCCGACAAGGGCGAGTTGTTCCGCCTCTGGGGCTATGTTGAGGACCGCAACGGGACACGAATCGACGGCTTTAGCGTCGGTGGCGGGATGTGGGACGAGAACCATGCCGAGCCAGCGTTCGAGATTGGTACCGGCATTACCAATGCCACTGGCGACTTCGATTTCAACGCCACTGGCTTCCTCGCGGCACTGCCGGGGTGGAACGAAATTTATGCGGCTTCCTATGAGAGCGGTTTTATCGGTATCGATGGTCCCGAGGATGTCGAAGTCTCCACCGATACCGTGCTCACCGTAGATGCACCAGCCTCAGTTGGCAAGGGGCAGGAGCTGGTCGTTACCGGCAGCCTGCTTGACATCGGCGGAATAGCGGCATCGGGCGAAACGCTGGAGTTTGAGGTCTGGGAACCAAGCTGGGGTGGATCGAAGCCAGGCACTGTGCGTTGCAACCCAACAGGAGGGTGGCAGCGATATCGCTGTGATGTCGGGACTGCTGGAACAGATGAATTCGGCAATTTTGTCTTTAACTGGACGGTCCCCGAGACAGGCCAGCCAACAGCAGCTAATAACTACCATATCGAGGTGCTGTTCACAGGCTCGACATATCGCTACTCTACGGTTGAGACTACAGACCTGCGCATCTTGGAATCTTCGGTCGAACTGGAAGCGTGGCTCGACCCTGATACGGTCACGGTTGGCGACGACTTCTGGGTCAACGGCACTATCATCGAGGCGGCAATCGGTAACGGCACCATCACGGTGGAGTTGGACGGTAATCTGCTCGCCAGCACCGCAGTGCAGGCGACGACCTGGTCGCTTGAGGCGACGGCGCCAATCCATCTGCCGGCCGGCAACTACACGGTGCTGGTTATTTTCTACCCCGACGACCCCGATAATTCGACCCTCCCCGAGGAGCGGGTCTCGCTGACGCTGACACTGCTCGGCCTGAGCAGTATTGCGCTGGACGCGCTGCCCGACACGATTCGCAACGGCCCTGTAACACTCGAGGGGCGGCTGGTTGACCACCTTGGTGAGCCACTGGCGGATGAGACGGTTAATCTGCTTTGGGAGGGTGCAACTATCGGTAGCACGACGACTGAGGCGGACGGTGATTTTGCGCTCGAACACCAGCTTCCGATTACACATGCACTTGGCCCGGCTAGCTGGGGCGCCAGCTATGCCGGCAACACACTCCATGCGAGCTCATCCGCCTCGGCTGATGTAGACGTCCTGCAGCAGACAGTCCTTGAACTGGCTGTCGCGGGCCGCCATTTCTACCCTGGTGACAGCGTGCAGGTCGACGGCAGCCTCGCAATGGACAATGGTACCCCGCTGGCCGGCAGCCTCAGTCTGTTGCTGGACGGCGTCTTCGTGCGCGTCGAGGCGGCTGACGGCGTTTTCTCCTTCTCCTACGTGCCCGACACCTCTTACTTGGGTGTCGGCGCACACGCGCTCGAACTGGACTACGGCCGTGACGGCACCAACGCCGCGGTCGCCAATTCCACGACTATCTGGCTCCACCGTACGGTGCTCCTCGATCTGGAGGGGCAGGAAGTGCGGCGCGGCGAGATTATCGCGCTAGAGGGCGACGCGCGCGACAGCGGCTCGCTTCCGGTCGCCGGCATCGAAATCAGTTTCGACTGGCCCGACGCGCCCAACCAGCCGCCCGCGGCGACCACCGGCGCCAGTGGTGACTACGAGAGCGACTTTACGGTACCCAACGCGCAACTGCTCGGCGAGATCGAGGTGCGCGCGCTCTTCGACAACGCGACCGCGCCCTACTACGACTCGACCGAAACAACGGCGCCGTTCACCGTCGTGAGTGATATGGTTATCACGCTCGAGCAGCAGCAGCTGGTGCGCGGCGAGCAGGTCTGGTTCAACGGCACGCTCCATGACGACCGCGGCGAGCCAGTCGAGGACTTGGCGCTGAACCTGTTCTGGAATGAGGATTACCTGACCAACTTCGAGGGCGACGCCAACGGCAGTTTCGCGATTGCATGTGACCCCGCATGGCCTTGCGGGGACGCGGAGCACCCGGTCGGCGAGGTCGCGGTACTGCTCTCCTTCGACGGTTTCGGCTGGTATATGCCGGCCGAGCTGGAGCAGTCGTGGTCGCTCTGGGGCCGCGCGATTACGACACTCGAAACGTTCTCGCCGGTGGTCGTGGCGGGCAGCAACGTCACCTACTCGGGGACGGTGCGCAGCGACCTCGACGAACCACTCGACCGCACCCTTGCGGTGCTCTGGAACGGAATTACGCGCACAAGCGTCGAAGTGGTGAACGGCGAGTTCAGCGGCAGCTTCGCGCTGCCTCCCGACGCACCGGTCGGCAACTTCACGCTGACGCTCGCGACCAGCGACCAGAACTGGCTGCGCGGCACTTCCGACTCGGGCATGGTCACGGTGCAGCGCTACACGACTATCGAGTTGACTTGGGAGCAGGGCTTCCGCAACGCGACCACGGCGGTCACCGGCTGGCTGCGCGACTCCTCCGGCGCGGGGCTGCCGGGCGAGGAGATTGCGTGGAGCTTCGACGGCGAATCGGCTGGCGCGACCGCCTCGGCCGAGTTCGGCGCGCTGCCGTTCAGCTTTGCCGTTCCGGAAGCGACGACGCTCGGCCCACACACTTTCAGCGCCAGTTTCGCTGGCAGCTACTTCTACCTCCCCTCGACCGGATCCGTAACCGGCGACATCGTTGCCGCGATCAGTTTCGCGCTTGAGCCGCTGGAGGTGCAGCGCGTGCTCGAATTCACTCTGGAGGCGACGCTGCTCGACGACCTCGGCGCTCCGCTCGGGGGCGAAATGGTGACGCTCACGCTGCGCGGCAACCCGCACGAGCTGATGACGGCGGGCGACGGCACGGTCTCGATAGACCTGACGCTGCCGGCGTCGCAACCGCTCGGCCCGCTGACGGCGACCTGGAATTTCGGCGGCCGCGACTACTACCTCTCCGGCAGCACGCCGCATCCGCTTACCGTCGTCAGCCCGACGCAGCTGACGCTGTCGGCGGGCGACGCGGTGCTGGTGGGCGAGAGCTTCCACGTCAGCGGCGACCTCACCGATGACCTCGGCGCGACGTTACAGGGCGACATCGAGTTCTACTTCGGCGGCCTGCCGGTGGCGACGCTCGCGACGGGCAGCGACGGTTCCTACAGCTACGACTTCGCGGTGCCGACCGACCTGCTTGCAGGGCAGAACACGCTGACGGTGCAGTTCGCCGGTAGCGGCTGGTTCCTCCCCACTTCGGCTTGGCAGCTGGTGCAGGTCTACCACACTACGCACCTGACGGTCGCGCCGGTCGAGGGCGTCCTGAACCAGACGACCTTCATCGAGGGCACCGTCGTTGACCGCGCCGGTCGGCCGGTGCCGGGACTCATCCTGCGCGCGGCGCTGCCAGACGGCACCGAGGGCGCCGC
>PSPB01000007.1 GCA_003193815.1 Methanobacteriota archaeon | reverse complement strand
TTGGTTTCGCTCGAAATGTATTTGCGGAGCCGCGGCACCAGTTTCTCTGGCACCGCGGCCTCGCCCAAATCGACGAACGCCTCGTCGACCGAGAGCGGTTCGAGCGGGCCGAACTCGGCCAGCCGCCGCATCACCTCGCGCGAGCAGCCCTCGATGCGCTCCCAGTCGGGCGCGGCGAACTTGAGTTCGGGGCAGCGGCGCGCCGCCTGCGTCGCCGGCATCGCCGAGCAAACGCCGCGCTGGCGCGCCTCGTAGCTGGCCGACGCGACGACGCCGCGCGTTCCCGGCTTGCCGCCGATGGCGAGCGGTAGCCCGCGGTCCTCGGGGTGGTCGAGCAGGTGGACGTTGACGAAGAAGGCGTCCATGTCAAGATGCAGGATTGCGTGCGGCCACTCCATGGTGGGGGATGCGCGGCTGCGCATTACCTTTAACCCCCCGGACTGTCGGCGAGCGATGGAACTGGACCCGTGGGCCAGCGACCGCATCAAGGACTACGCGCGGCTGCGCGACCAGTTCGGGCTCGGGACACTGACGCCCGACGCTGGAGGGCTGCCGGAAGGGGCGCTGTTCCGTCGCAGCATCGTCTTCGCGCACCGTGGCTGGGACCTGTTCGGCCGCGCGCTTGCCGACGGGAAGCCGACGGCACTGATGACCGGGCTGATGCCGTCCGGGAAGATGCATCTCGGCCACAAGATGCTGCTCGACCAGGTCATCGCTTACCAGCGGCTCGGCACCGACGTCTTCATCGCGGTCGCCGACCTCGAAGCGGCGGCGACGCGCGACCTGCCGCTCGATGAGTGCCGCGACTTTGCCGTCACGGAATATTTGCGACACTACGTCGCGCTCGGCCTCGAGCCGTGCCAGTTCTACTTCCAGTCGGAGCGAGTGCAGGTGCTGCGGCTGGCGCACCAGCTTTCGCACCGCGTCAACTGGTCGAAACTCGAAGCGCTCTATGGCTTCAACGGCTCGACCAGCCTCGCGCACGCCAATGCGCCGCTGGTGCAGGCGGGCGACATCCTCCATCCGCAGCTCGCGGAGTTCGGCGGTCCGCGGCCAACGCTCGTCCCGGTCGGCGTCGATCAGGACCCGCACCTGCGGCTGGCGCGTGACCTAGTGGCGGCGGTGCGCAAGGTGCGCTGCCGGCAGGCGAAGGACGGCCGCATCGGCGCCTTTGCGACCGGCAACGACGGAATTGCGAAGCTGCTGAAGGACGCTGGCAAGCTCTGCGCCAAGATGGGCTTCAAAAAGCAGGAGCTGAACGTCGACTACGGTGCACTCTACCTCGATGACGCGAAGGCGGAAGACGTTGAGCATATAGACGCCGCGCTGGCATACGTTGACGCGTCGCACGGTGGCTTCGGCTTCATGGCGCCCTCGAGCAGCTACCATCGGCTGATGCTCGGCCTCACCGGCGGCAAGATGTCCTCGTCCGAACCCGACAGCGCCATCTTCCTCGCCGACTCGCCCAGCGACGCGCAGCGCAAGGTGAAGCGGGCGCAGACCACCGGCGGCGCGACGGTCGAAGAGCATCGGAAGACGGGCGGCCGTCCGCTCGAATGCCCGGTCTTCGAGCTATACGCTTACCACCTGATGGACGACGACACAAAGCTCAAGGAAATTCATGACGGCTGCGCCGATGGCAGCTGGTTCTGCGGCGAGTGTAAGGCGCTCGCGGGCGACCTGCTCGGCGGCTTTCTGGAAGGCCACCAGTCGCGGCTGGTGAAAGCCGATACAAAGGCATTCGCTGTTTAAATATCGGTCGTCAGGAATCCCAGCCGCGCTCAGCAGCCATTTCGCGCCCCAGCACCGCCGGCATCTGTGCCAGCAGAGCCGCCTCCATCGCGCGTATCGAAATGTCGTGCCCGAGCGCCGCCAGCGACGTGTGCCGGCCCACTGGCAGGCCGCAGCCCGGGACCGCCTGCAATCGGTCGCCCGGCGTCGACAAGTTGACGTCGAAGCCGTGGCGCGAGACCCATTGGCTGAATTGCAGCCCGATGCTCGCGACCTTGAAGCCGTTGAGCCAGACCCCCATCATGGCGGGGTTGCGCCCGGCAGCAACGCCGAAAGTTGCAAGTGCCCTGAGAATCCACTCCTCGATGAGCGTGATTACCGTGCGAATCGACTCCTCGCGCCAGCGGAAGACGGGGTAGCCTACCAGCTGCCCCGGCCCGTGCCAGGTGATGCCGCCGCCGCGGTCCACTTCGCGCGACGCGTAGCCCTCCGGCGCCGTGATGCCGTCGATCTTCGCGCGGCGCCCGACGGTGATGACCTCGGGGTGCTCGACGAAAATCAGCGTGTCCGGGATTTCGCCGCCGATGCGTTGCGCCTGCAGCGCCTGCATCACCGCGTCGACCGTGGCGTGAGTGCGCTGGCCAGCGTGTAGCAGCGTCACCGGCGCCAGCCGCGCCCGCGTTTCCAGCGCTGCGACCTCGCTCATTTGGCAACGTGGATGGCGTGCCCCAGCCCCGCCAGCGCCGCCTCGGCGAACGCCTCGGTCAGCGTGGGGTGGACGTGGATGGTCCCGGCGATGTCCTCCAGCCGTGCGCCCATCTCGAGCGCGTGCGCAAATTCCCCGCTCAGTTCGGCGACGTGCGCGCCGACGGCGTGAATGCCGACGATGACGTTGTCATCGCGCCGGGCGGTGATGCGCACGAAGCCGCTGTCGACGCCCGCCTGCATCGCCAGCGCGCGTCCGCTGGCACCGAAGGGGAACTTGCCGATGGTCGTGGCGATGCCGGCTTCCTCCGCCTCGGCGGGCGTCAGGCCGACGCCGACGATTTCGGGCTCGGTGAAGCAGACCGCCGGGATTGCGACCGGGTCGAACTCGCGGCGGTGGCCAGCGATAATCTCGGCGACCATCTCGCCCTGTGCCGACGCCTTGTGCGCCAGCATCGGCTCGCCGACAAGGTCGCCGATGGCCCAGACGTTGCGCATCGACGTGCGGCACCGGCTGTCGACCCTGACGAACGGCCCGTCCAGGTCGACCGCCATATTCTCCAGCCCCCAGTCCTCGGTGCAGGGGCGGCGGCCGACGGTCACGAGCACGCGGTCGCCCTTCGCCTTCTGCGGCTTCCCGTCGGCGTCGGTGAACTCGACCGTCGTCGTCTTGCCGCGCGTCTTCGCTGCCGTCGCCTTCGCACCGAGATGCACCGGCACCTTGTGCTTGCGCAGCCACATCGAAATCGGCCGCAGGAGTTCGGCATCGTAGAGCGGCAGGATGCGGTCCAGCGCCTCGATGAATTCCACTTCGCAGCCGAGCTTACGGTAGGCGATGCCCAGCTCGAGCCCGATGTAGCCGGCGCCGATTATCACCAGCTTGCGCGGTAGCTCCTTCAGCTCGAGCGCCTCGGTCGACGAGATAATGTTGCCGCCGAACGGCATGAACGGCAGCTCGGTCGCCCGCGAGCCTGTGGCGAGAATCACGTGCTCGGCCGTGACGCTCACGCTGCCGTCGGCCGTCCTGACGTCGCAGGTCTTTCCGTCGCGAAAGGTGGCCCAGCCCTGCAGCAGCTCGACGCCCGCTTTCTTCAGCAGCGTTTCGACGCCGCTGTTGAGCTTGTCGACAATCGACTCCTTCCATGCCACCAGCGCACCCATGTTCAGCAGCGGGCCGTCGGGGAGCGAGATGCCCATCTCGCCCGCGCCAGCGTGCGCACCCAGTTCCTCGAAGCGGCTCGCAGCGTGGATTACTGCCTTCGACGGGATGCAGCCGCGAATCAGGCAGGTGCCGCCGGCGCGGTCGCCCTCGACGATGATTGTCTTGAGCCCGAGCTGCCCGGCGCGGATGGCGGCGACGTAGCCTCCCGGTCCGGCGCCGACTACCAGCACCTTGCATTTGCGTTCCATGGTTAGATGAAGATGGTCGCCGGATGTTCCAGCATCTGCTTCAGCGTCTGCATCATCCGGGCGCCGTCATAGCCGTCGACGACGCGGTGGTCGAACGACCCCGAGAGATTCATCATGCGCCGCACGACGATGTTGCCGTCGCGCACGACCGCTCGCTCCTCGGCCTTGTGGACGCCGATAATCGCTACCTCGGGGTGGTTGATAATCGGCGTTGCACCCAGCCCTCCCAGCGCGCCCAGGCTGGTGATGGTAATCGTCGAGCCCGAAAGTTCTTCGGTCGTGGCGGTCTTCTCGCGCGCCGCTTGCGAGACGCGCCGCATTTCATTGGCGCAGTCCCAGACGTCGCGCGCCTCGGCGTGCCGCACCACCGGTACCATCAGCCCGCCGTCGGTCTGCGTCGCGATGCCAGCGTGCAGCGCCTCGTGCTGGACGACGACGTTACGCTCGTCATCGTAGAGCGCGTTGCAGCCCGGGTGCTGCTGGAGCGTCCGTACCAGCGCCTGCATCAGGAACGGCAGGTAGGTCAGCTTCGGCTGTTCGCCGCTGCGCGTCGCGTTCAGGTGCTGGCGCAGCGATTCCAGTTCGGTAATGTCAATCTCCTCAAGATAACTGAAGTGCGGAATGCGCGACTTCGACGCAGCCATCTTAGCGGCAATCTTGCGCCGCAGCCCGATAACCGGGATTTCGGTCGTGCCGGTCCGCTTCTGCCCGCGCTGGCCCCCCGTCAGACGACCTCCCGACTGCAGGAACGCGTCCAGGTCGTCGTGCGAGATTCGCCCCGCCGGCCCGCTGCCGGGCACTCCCGCCAGCTCGACGCCCGCCTCGCGCGCCCTCCGCCGCACCGCTGGCGACGCGAGCGGCCGCTTGCCCGTCGCGGTCGGTGCGGCCGCCGCCGGGGGCGCCGTAGGTGTGGGCGCGGGGGGCGCTGCCGGCGCCGGAGTGGGAGCCGGCGTGTCGGCTGGCGCGGGTTCAGGGGCCGGCTCGGGTTCGGGAGTGGCTTCGGGTTCCGGTTCTCCGCCCTTGCCTTCGACGTCGAATACAATCAACTCGGCGCCAACCGGGACCATGTCGCCCGGCTTGCCGGTCGTCGAGAGCACCTTGCCGCTGACGGGCGACGGAATCGCGACGGTTGCCTTGTCGGTCATCAAATCCACAAGCGGCTGGTCCTCGGCGACCGTCTCGCCCTTCTTGACTTTCCACTCGACAATCTCGCCTTCGACGATGCCTTCGCCGACATCCGGCAGCTTGAATACGTACTTGCCCATTTCAGTTATTCTCCATCGTCCGCGCAATCGCTTCCATCACTCGCTCCTGGCTGGGGAAGTATTCCCATTCCAGCGTGTGGGGATAAGGAGTGTCCCACCCCGTGACGCGCTCGACCGGCGCTTCCAGCTGCCAGAAACACTCCTCCATGATTTGCGCCGCCAGCTCACCCCCGTAGCCGCTCGTGCGCGGCGCCTCGTGGACCACCACGCAGCGCCCGGTTTTCTGAACGCTGGCGACAATCGCCTCCAGATCGAGCGGCAGCAGCGAGCGCAGGTCGATGACCTCGCAGCTCGTAGGACTGCGCGCGGCGGCCGCTTGCGCGACGTGCACCATTGTGCCCCACGCCAGTAGCGTCACGTCATCGCCCGGGGCGACGACCTTCGCCTCGCCGAGCGGGATGCGGTAGTAATCCTCGGGGACTTCGCCGCCGGGGTGGGTGTCCCACTTCTTCGCAGCGGCGGTGTGGTCGCCGTCGAACGGTCCGTTGTAGAGCCGCTTCGGCTCGAAGAAAATAACCGGGTCGTCGTCCTCGACCGCTGTCGTCAGCAGCCCCTTGGCGTCGTAGGGATTCGAGACGACGACTACCTTCAGCCCCGGGGTGTGGGTGAAGTATACTTCCGGGCTTTGGGAGTGGTAGTGGCCGCCGCGGATGCCGCCCCCGCACGGCGTGCGGAAGGTGACCGGCGCCCAGTATTCGCCGCCCGAGCGGTAGCGCAGCTTCGCCAGCTCGTTGGTAATCTGGTCGAAGGCGGGGAAAATGTAGTCGGAAAACTGGATTTCGGCGACCGGACGCAGCCCGTTGATGCCCATGCCGATGGCGATGGACGCGATGCCGCCTTCGGATAGCGGGGTGTCGAAGACGCGGTGCAGTCCGTGCTTAGCCTGAAGGCCGTCGGTGCAGCGGAAAACGCCGCCGAAGTAGCCGACGTCCTCGCCGAAAATCACGACGTTCTCGTCGCGCTCGAGCAATGTGTCGAGCGCGCTGTTGACCGCCTGGACGATATTCATCTGCGCCATCAGACCCCCAGCTGCTGTCGCTGCTTGCGCAGGTGCGGCAGTTCGTTTTTATAGACGTCTTCGAAAAGCGTGCTCGCCGGCGGATACGGCCCCTCGTCAAGCGTGCCGAATTCCTCCGCCTTCTTGTAGGACTTGATGACAAGTTCATTGAGTTCCTTCTCCAGTGCTTTATGCTTCTTGTTGTCCCATTCACCAATCGCCTTGAGGTGGGCCTTCAGCCGTTCGATCGGGTCTCCCAGCGGCCATGATTTCCACTCATTTTTCGGCCGGTAGCGCGTCGGGTCGTCGCTGGTTGAGTGCGCCTCGCCCCGGTAGGTGAAGACCTCGATAAAGGTCGCACCAAGTCCTTGCCGCGCGCGCTCGGCGGCCCACTGCGTCACAGCGTAGAGCGCCAGGAAGTCGTTGCCGTCAACGCGAATCGATGGCAGGCCGTAAGCGATGCCGCGCGCCGCAAAGGTAGCGCCGCCGATTGAGATATTCATGTGGGTCGAGATGGCCCACTGGTTGTTGACCACGTTCAGGATTACCGGCGCGCGGTAGACTGCGGCGAAGTTGATAGCGTAATGGAAATCTCCCTCGGCAGCGGTTCCATCCCCCACCCATGAGATGGCCACGTTCTCCTCACCGCGGTAGGCAAACGCCATCGCAGCGCCGACCGCCTGCGGGAATTGCGTTCCCACCGGCGATGAAATCGAGACGAAATTGCCCTCGCGCCAGGTGTAGTGGACCGGCATCTGCCGCCCCTTGGCGTTGTCGCGCTGGTTCGAGATGCAGTGGCACATCATGTCGACCAGATCGCGCCCGCGTACCAGCTGTAGCCCCGGCTGGCGGTAGCTCGGGAACAGTATGTCCTCGTCGCGCAGCGCCATTCCCTGCGCGATGGCCACGGCCTCCTCACCGAGCGATTTCATGTAGAACGAGAGCTTGCCGGTACGCTGCAGTGTCTGCATGCGGTCGTCGTAGATGCGCAGCAGCAACATGTGCCGCAGCCCGGTGCGCAGCGTCTCGGCGTCGAGCTTCGGGTCCCAGTCGCCTACCGCCTTGTGCTTGTCGTCGAGCACGCGCACCAGCGAGAATGCCAGGTCGTGCATCTCTGCCGCGTCGCCGTCGACCGCTGGCTTCAGCGCCTCGCCTGCCTTGGGCAGTTTGAGCTGGCTGAAGTCGGGCTGCTCACCCGGCCGCGCCGGCGGTTCCGGCACGTGTAGCGTGCGCCGCTTCCGGCTCACGCGACCACCTGCAGCCCCGCTGTGACCGGTTCGCCCTGCGCCGCCGCCAGTAGCGACTCGGCGCGGTAGGAGGAGCGCACCAGTGGTCCCGACGCGATGGCGCGGAAGCCCAGCTCGCGGGCGGTGCGCGCCAGCGCGTCAAACCGCTCGGGCGTCACGAACTCGCGGACGGGGTGGTAACCCGGCCCCGGCGCGAGGTATTGCCCGAGCGTCAGCAGTTCCACGCCAACGTCGCGCAGCGCGCTGAACGCGTCGTGAATTTCAGCCTCGGTCTCGCCCAGCCCGAGCATGATGCTCGACTTGGTCACCAGCTCCGGGCGTAATTCCTTCGCCGCCGCGAGGATGCGTAGCGACTGCGCGAAGCTGGCGCGGGGGTCGCGCACCTCGGGCGTCAGCCGCTCGACGGTCTCGACGTTGTGCGCGAAGACTTGCAGCGGCGCTCCGTCGAGGAGCGCCACCAGCGCCGCCTCGTTGCCGGCGAGGTCGCTGCAGAGCAGCTCCAGCCCCACGTCGGGGAGCCGCGCGTGGACTGCGTCGAGGCAGGCTCGGTAGTGGGCTGCGCCGCCGTCAGGCAGGTCGTCGCGGTTGACGACCGTAATTACCGCGTAGCTAAGCCCCATCGCGGCGACCGCGTCCGCCAGCTGCTGCGGCTCCGCCGGGTCGGGCGCGGCCGGCGTGCGCAGCGTCTCGACCGCGCAGAAGCGGCAGCCGCGGGTGCACTCCCGGCCGGCGACCATGAAGGTCGCGGTGCCGCGCCCCCAGCACTCATGGAGGTTGGGGCAATGCGCTTCCTCGCAGACGGTGTGCAGCGCGTTGCCGGCGACCGCGCCGGTGGTCGCGCGGTAGCGCTCCAGCGCCGCGCCGGTCGGGAGCTCGACGCGGAACCATTCTGGCAGCCTCGTTCGTGCGCGCGTGGACAAGGGAGCCGGCATCAGTCGTGCGGTTTAATGCTAATGGCCGTTTATACCGCCGCCCTTCGAGGGGAGTGCGTTGCACCGTAATCGGCGCCGGCGTCTGCGGCCTCACCTGTGCGGTGCGGTTGCTGGAAGCGGGCTGGGCGGTCGAAGTCGTCGCCGCGAAGTTCACGCCCGAAACAACCTCGGACCGCGCCGCCGCTATCTGGTATCCGTTCCTCGTCGCGCCGGCCGACCGGGCCGACGCGTGGGCTCTGGCGTCATACCGCGTCTTCGCGGAGATGGCCGTCGGGGAGCCCGACGCGGGCGTCGTCATGCGTACCGGCCGCGAATACTTGCGCCAGCCGGGCGAAATGCCCGGCTGGCGAGACGCCGTCGAGCACTTCCGGCCGCTGGAGCCGGACGAGCTGCCGGGCGAATACGCCCACGGCTGGGAGTTCGAAGTGCCGATTATCGAGATGCCGCGCTACATGGCGTGGCTACAGGCGCGCTGCGAAGCGCTCGGTGGCCGGCTGACGCAGCGCCACCTCGCCTCGCTCGCTGGCGCGGGGGGCGACGCGCTGGTGAATTGCAGCGGCCTCGGCGCGCGCGAGCTGGCGGGCGACGACGACCTGCACCCGGTGCGGGGGCAGGTGCTCTACCTCGACCAGACGCCGTCGCGGGGGTATTTCGACCAGCAGTCGGAGACGCTGGCGTATGTCATCCCGCGCAGTGACTGCACCGTCCTCGGCGGCACCGCGCAGGATGGCGACTGGAACGAGTCGCCTGACGGGGACGACAGCGAGCTAATCCTGCGACGCTGCCGGGCGATGTGGCCCAACCTCGACGAGTCGCGCATCACCGGCGCCGCGGTCGGCCTGCGTCCGGCGCGCAGCGCGGTGCGGCTCGAGCTGGAACCGGGCGCGCGGCCGCTGGTCCACAACTACGGTCACGGCGGTGCGGGCGTCACGCTTTCGTGGGGCTGCGCCGACGAAGTGGTGGCGCTGTTGACCGCGGTCAGTGCCGCCACATAGGCAGCGGCGCGTCATAGCCCGCGAGCGGGACGCCCGTCAGCGCAGCCACCTCCTGGTCGAGCGCGCGCAGTTGCTCCGGCCCCAGCTCGCTAGCGCTGCCGGCGCCGAGCGCGCCCATCGCGTGCGCCAGCTGGTCGCCCAGCTTGCTGAGCCGGTTCAGGGTGACCTCGCCGGTCAGCACCACCCCGGCGGCGCCGAGCGCTAGTAGCTTGAGTACGTCGTTCGCTGATGCCCGGGGTATCTCTGTCAGCACCGGCAGCCCGCTGCCACGTGCCGCGGAGAGCGCCGCCTCGAGCGGGACGGAGCCCGGCGCCAGGATGACGCCGTCGGACGCCGCGGTGCGCAGCGCGCCCATGTCGCCGCTCAGGTCCCCCGCAGGGAGCCGCACCAGCACCGGCACGCGGTCGCGCGCGGACTGCCGCACCAGCTCGACCACCTGTGCCAGGTCGTCGGGCCGCTCCATGTCGAGCCGCCGCGGCAGCGTCCCGGCACAAAGGTCGATGACCGCCAAGTTACATTGGTCGAAACTGGGCGCTTTCGCGCCGACTGCCCATGAAGCCACTTGCGGCGCGTGGTCGCCCTGCCACAGCAGCGGAATCGTCAGGTTCAGCGGCTCGCCGGTCCCGGGGCCGAGCACCAGCCCGGGGCTGACGCGGTCGAGCCCGGGGTGGCGCGGCCGCCGCTTGAGCACCGCCGGCACCAGCCGCAGCCGCGACAGCAGCTCGGGCAGCTCTTCCGCCTCCGCTTTCGGCGGCGCGGCGACCGCACCGCCGCTGACGCGCTGGAACTCGAGCCCGTGCGGGTCGATGCCGTGCTCCTGCAACAGCCGCTGCACCGCCTTGCGCTCGGCGGGCGCGGCGGGCTTTGCTCCCGCCGCAGGCGGCGTGAAGTTGCCGGCGATGAACAGCTTGCCGCCCGCCATGTAGCGCGCCACGTCGCCACCGACGTCGCCCGCGACCACGACGGTGCCGCCCTGCATCCCGGCGCCGAGCGCCCCTTCGACGTCGCCCGCGACCAGCAGCTCGCCGTCGAGCATCCCCGCCGCGGCGCCGCCCCGCACCGAGCCCTGTACCACCAGCGTCCCGCCCGCCAGCCCGTGGCCGGCGCCGCTGCCGGCGGAGCCGTTGATTATGATTTCGCCGCTGCGCATCGAGTTGCCGGCGAAGCGCCCCGCACCGCCGTTGAGAATCAGCTGCGCGCCGTGGTTCAGCCCGCCGAAGTTGTCGCCGCCGGTGCCGTCGAACGTCGCCGTCTTCCCCTTCGGGAAGCCGACCGCGATGCACGCCAGCGGCTCGAGCCGTTTGGCCGCTACGGTGTCGCTCCCCGCGAGCCGCTCCAGCAGCCGCGAATTGATGTCGCCCGGCGTTGGGTCCCAGACCTCCTCCTCGTCCGTCATCGTGCGGCAGATGCGGTGGTATTTAGGTGGTTATCCCAAGTATATTCAGGAATCGCTGAAAAGTTCTCCAGATTTCATCATTCCAAAAAACAAAGCACCACCAGTCAGTATCTCAAGTATATTTATGCTAAGGTGTGCGGTGCCACAAGCATAATACACGTATGAACCATGAAGGATCAGCGCCAATCCCAGCAATATGCTAGTTTTCCGAATATTCGGGTCCATGCTCAATACCCTCGCGTGACCATATATTCGAGCAGCGCCTCGAAGAGCTGCCGCGGCTCGCCTTGTGGGTATTTCGCGAGCGTGTCGCGGACGCCCTGCAGGTAGCCGTTCGCCCGCTCGTGGCACGCCGCC
>PSPB01000099.1 GCA_003193815.1 Methanobacteriota archaeon | reverse complement strand
CCTGGAAGATGGCGGTCGGCGTCCCGGCGCGGATTGTGGATTTGCCGGAAAACCTGAAGAAGCCCAACCGGCTCGGTGAGTGATGGGCGTCGTCGTCGTTACCGGTGTGCCGGGGGTGGGCAAGTCCACCGTTATGGCCGGCGCCAGCGAAGCGGGTTACGGCAACGTCAACTTCGGCGACATGATGTTCGAGGTCGCGCAGACCGAAGGCGTCGCTGACCGCGACCAGATGCGCAAGCTGCCGATAGTAGAGCAGCAGCGACTGCAACGCCTGGCGGGCGAGCGAATTGCCGCGATGGGTGACGTCGTCGTCGATACGCACGCTTCCATCCGCACCGCGCAGGGCTTCATGCCGGGCCTGCCCGAGTGGACGCTGCGCGCAATGGCGCCCGCCATTATCGTGCTGGTCGAAGCGACGCCGGCCGAGATTGCCGGCCGCCGCGCCAAGGATGCGACCCGGCAGCGCGACGACGGCAACGTCGCGCTGCATCAGGAAGTTAACCGCGCCTTCGCCGCAGCCGGTGCGGTGATGGTCGGCGCGACCGTCGCCATCATCGAGAACCACGATAGTGGGGTTGACGCGGCGGTTGCGCAGTTCCGGGAGCTACTCGCGTGAGCGAGACGGAGCAGCAGCCCCCAGCGATGGGCGGCATGTTCCTGACCATGTTCCTGATGCTCTACATCATCATCAACCCCGGGTTGCGGGTGACGATGGGCGAGGTGGCCGAGACGCTGCTCGAGCCGCGCATCGGCTTCGACGGTGCCTATCCCGCAGTCACTATCCTGCTGGCAGGGATGGTGATGATTGGTGGCACGACCGTCATTCGCCACTTGCTGGTCGACTGGCAACAGATGGCTGAGGTGCAACTCAAGATGCAGGCGTACAACAAGGCGCTGAGCGACGCGCGGAAGGAGGAGCAGCAGGCGCGAGTGCAGAAGCTGATGAAAATGCAACCGGAAGTGCTGATGCTCCAGTCGGGGATGATGTCCAACCAAATGCGCCCGATGGTTTTCACGATGCTGATTGCGATTCCCATCATTATGTGGCTCTACGAGTTCACGGCGGGGCTGCCGGTGCAGGCGCTCTCGCTACCGTGGGAACCCCACTGGGCGCTGCAGGACCGGCTCTGGATCCTGCCGCACTGGATCCTAATTTACTCTGTAATGGCACTGCCGTTCGGGCAAATCCTGCTGCGTGGGCTGAAGCTGGCGAGCGCTCTGCCGCAGCTGCGCTTCGGGCGGCTGGAAGCTAAGCACGAGTAGCGAAAACGCAACTCCTTCAATTTAAATATCGGTCGTCGAGAACTAGCGCAATAGGGAAGTCTACTTTCTGCGGAGGATTGCAATCAATCCAATCGAAATTAAAGCAGGAATCATAGAGACTGAAGGTAGCGGTGATTCGTCTTCGCTATCCCCACACAGACATCCATCATCAACGCCGTCATCATCAGCTGGACCCACCATTTGACCAATGCTTCCATCAGGACAGGTGCACTGCCCTGCAAGCGGTTCTTCGTCTCCACCACCATTTTCAGAGCTCTCATCAACTTCAGAGTAAACACCATCTACACAGGTGCCGGTTCCAACCGCGAAATCATACCAGAACTGCCGCACTATCTTCGTCTGAATGGAGAGCGCCGCTTTCATAGAGATTGGCATTGATGTGATAGCATCCTCTTTGTAGTGAAACTGGATTCTCGCTTTGGTTATGGTATCCATCGTTATCTTCATCGTAGCCACCTTCCCAGTCAACGTCCCACCACCAATCTAGGCCTCCCCACTCGTCATCACCAACCCTCTTGACGAGGATTACGGCGGTGTAATTCACATCCATTTGAAGGTCATCGACCTCAGCCAAGTATTTGTGTTTCCATGACCACTCGGGGTGCTCAGGGATGTGGAGCCTCGCCACACTCACAGTGATGGTTTCACCGCCGTCTCCAGTTCCAGAGGCTTCACCGATGAATAGCATAGGAGCTTCATCCTCACATTCTTCATCTGTTCCATAGCAGGGACAGCCATTATCCATCTCGCCCTCCGGTTTTGCTCGGTCGACGAGGAAAGGATTGTCCTGTTCCCAGATCTCGCATTCTGTGGGCTCTTCGGTAACATGGAAGATCATGTTGCCCGACGGATAGTCTCCTACCTCATTGAAGCAGCGCCATGTATTGTTGTTATCGAAACCGTCCTCAAATTGTGAGACACCCGGATTTTGGAACCAAACGCAATCTGTCGGACGCAGATAGTAGGCGCCTCGATGCGTGTTCTGGTGGACAGTAGTGTTCTGGCACTCGGACGTGGTGCACCCCTCAGCTACCCACGAGAAAGTAAGATTCACGTCATTCAGGGTCAATTCAGCAAGATCACCCTGCTGGATGACAACACCTTCAGAGTACAATACCCATTCCCAGAAGTGAGGGTGGTCCCAACTCACACCACTTTCAGAGGGCAATGAGAAATTAGCAGACAGCATGCAGTTCTCCACACTGTCATCGCCATCCATATCCGCACAGGTGTAGGATGCCGGGTCCGTTCCATCACTCGCATCTACGGTGAAGGTGACGTTGACGCTTTCAGCGCTCGCAGGGGACGGCAGGAAAAAGGCCAAAAACAGGATTGCGGCCAGCGTGCCCAGTATGGTCGTGGTGTTCATGATTGGTAACTCCTCTGGTAGCCCGGGGTGGAGGGAGGGATTAAAACAATTCTGCACGCGGTTTTAGTCTGTAACTAGGGGGCGCGATTATATCAACCGGAGACGGAGAGCGAAAGCCGCTCCACTCGCAGGATTTCGCCATCGAAATTCTGCTCGTCGAACCGCTCGCGTTCCCAGCCCTCCGGCAGCTCGCCCATCAAGCTCGAGAGCAGCAGCCACACCCCGCCGCCCGGCCGCAGGTGGTGTGGCGCCCCGGTGAGCAGCCGCTGGGTGAACTCGGCGCCGGTCGGGCCGCCTTCGACCGCCAGCGCCAGCCAGCGGTCGTCGTATTTGCCACCCGGCGGCAGGTAGGGCGGGTTGCAAACGATGGCGTCGAAGCGGCGGTCGCCGACCGGCTCGAACAGGTCGCCTTGCGAGAGCTCGATGTGGTGCCCTGCCGCCCGGGCGTTCCGCCGCGCCAGCGCGATAGCGTGCGGGTTCAGGTCGGTCGCGGTGACCGCTCCCCCGAGCGCAGCGAGCGTGAGCGCGACAATGCCGCTGCCGGTGCCCAGCTCCAGGACGGTGCCGTGCAGCTCGGGGAAGCGCGTCGCCGCGCGCTCGAGTGTGGCGCAGAGCAGCCAGCTGTCTTCGGCCGGCTCGTAGACGCGGCCGTCCTTGCGAAGGTCCACGACGCGGCAGCGGTATAGTTATATAACCAATTGTGCAAGGCTATAGTAATGGCCTGGAAGAAGGAGAACAAGCCGGCGCAGTTCCTGCTCTCGATTACCGCAGCGTACGGCGACGACTGGGCAGCGCTCAAGACTTCGGCCGTCGAACAGGGGCGGCCGGTCAGCGAGCTGGTGCGCGAAGCGATTTCCGACAAGGTCGGCGCGGGCGAGCCGCGCCGCGCGCTGGTGCTGAGCCCGCACACCGACGACGCCGAACTGGGGTGCGGCGGGACCATCGCCAAGCTGGTCGAGCGCGGCTGGTCGGTGCACGTCATCTACTTCAGCGCGGTCGCCGAGCGGTATCCCGACCTAGTCGACGAAGCCGCGGCGTCGGGAAAAATCATGGGCGTCACGCATGAAATCCTTGATTTCTACACCCGCCAGTTCCCGCGCGACCGGCAGGAAATACTGCAGGCACTCTACGACCATTCGCGCCTGCACAGCTACGAACTCGTGTTTACGCCGGCGACGACTGACATCCACCAGGACCATGGCGTCGTGACCGCCGAGGCGCTACGCGGCGCCTTCCGGAATTGCACGCTGCTCGGCTACGAGCTGCCGTGGAATAATCTCGAAATCGAGCTCAACTGCTTCGTCTCGCTCGAGGAGCGGCACGTGCGCAAGAAGCTCAAGGCGCTCGACTGCTACGACAGCCAGAAACACAACCCCTACTTCGATCCCAAGTTCTTCCGTTCCGTAGTCCGCATGCGCGGAGTCCAGCTCGCGGTGCCGTATGCCGAAGGCTTCGAGACGCTGAAGGTGCGGCTGGACGGCATGCTGTGAGCCGGGTCGCGATGCTGCTGGGGCACGACCTGCTCGAGCCGACCGTCGACACCCGCGTCTGGCGCGAGGCACTCTCGCTCATCGGCGCCGGCTACGAAGTGACGGTTTTCTGCTGGGCGCGGCGCGACGATTCGCTGCCGGCCGAGGAAATCCGTGACGGCGTCCGCGTGCGCCGCATCTTCGCGTCGCTCGACAGCTGGCTGCCGGGGCGCATGTTGGCGTTCCGCAGTGCGATGCGGCAGCTGGCCGAGGCGGCCGCCGATGAGCTGCCGGCGGTGGTGCACGCGCATGATCTGGAGACGCTGCCGGCCGCCTGCCGGGCGGCCGACGCGTGCGACGCAAGAGTCATCTTCGACGCGCACGAGGACTGGCCACTGCTCGAGCGGGTGCAGGGGGCGGCGCTCGGCACCTGGTTCGGCTGGCAGCAGCGCCGTTGGCTGCCACGCGCCGATACGGTCGTGACCGTCTCGCCCGAGCTGGCGAAGAGGCTCGGCGGGGCGGAGGTGCTCTACAACTCCGAGCCGCTGGCGGTCGTCGAGGCGCCCGCGAGGGAGGACTTGCGCGCGAAGCTGGGGCTCGGCGGAGTCGTCGCAGGCTACATCGGCGCGCTGCGGCGGCGGATTATCGAGCAGTTGCTCGACACCGCCGCGCAAGTCCCGGAGGTCACGCTACTGGTCGTCGGCGGCCCGCCGAAGGGGCGCACCGGCTACGCCGGGCTGCAGGAGCAGCTCGAGACGTATGCCGCCAAAGTGGGTGCGCGGGCGGTCTTCACCGGCCCACTGGCGTATGACTGCATGGGCGACTGCTACCGCGCCTGCGACCTGCTGCTGGTCGGCCACTACGTCGCCGAGCCGTTGCGGCACGCCGCCGTCCCGAAAAAGCTGCTCGACGCGATGGCATACTCCATCCCGGCCATAGTTGGCCCCTACGAAGCGCGGCGCTCCATCGTTGAGCGCCACCGCTGCGGGCTGGTCGCCGACGAGTGGCTGGCGCCGCTGCGCAAGCTGGCGGGCGACAGCGAGCTACGGCGTGAAATGGGGCTGCGCGCGGCCGCCGCATGGCGCGAAAAATACAGCTGG
>PSPB01000098.1 GCA_003193815.1 Methanobacteriota archaeon | reverse complement strand
GGCCATAGTCGGTAAGGTCCCCAAATAATATTAAAAAATATTATGTTAGCCGATGTACCGCGGCACTTCGGCTCGCGCCTCGGGGGGCGCTTGGTCGCGCATCAGGCGCAGCTGCGCCTCGAGCTCCTCGGCCTCTTTCAGCAGCGGCTCCGGGTCGAGCTTGATGGCGAGCAGTAGCTCGTCCATGGCCGCGATAACGCGGGCTGCCGCACGGGCGTCGGGGATATCTTCCTTGACCTCAGCCAGCAGGCTTAGTACGTCGATTCCGCGCCGCTTGCCTTCGTTGAGCATCACTCCTGAAACCCCGCCGATGGTGCCGAACTTGAACGGAATTACGCCCGCGTCGCCAATCCAGCCGCGTGCCTTCTCGGTCGAGCCGACGCCGTAAACTTCGTCGGGAACTTCGTCATCGGCGGCAGCATGGAACCCCTCGGCCGAAATCAGACGGGTGCAGCCCTTGTCGAGCATCCAGTCGAAAAGTGCGGTGACTAGCGGCCGGGTCAGCTGCGCCGGGGGCGAGAACTCGCTGACGCAGACAACCAGCTGGTTGCAGGTTCCGTCGCGGCAGCTCTGCTCGCCCGCGTAGAGCCGCACGGGATTGTGCGGCACGCCATCCTTGACCACGGAGACTGCGGGAAAATGGGGGCTCTCGATGACGCCAATCTGTTCGAGGCCCTGCGAGTTGATGAGGTGGTTGGCGGCAATCGTGCCGACCAGTCCTACACCGGGAAAACCGTCGATAACGGTCGCGCCTTTCAGGTCTTTATCGAGAAGTTCGTGGATTTCAACCTGGAGACTCATAGAAGGTCGTCCAGTTCCTCGTCCTCTTCGAGGTCGGGCAGCTCTTCGTCGTCGCTGAGCAGGTCACCCAGTTCGTCGTCAAGGTCGCTCTCCTCGAATTCTTCATCAAGGCTGAGGTCATCGTCGTCATCACCGCCCTCGCCGAGGTGCAGTTCGGTCCAGAGCGAGAAGTGTTCTATTTCGCTTCTCTTTGCGAAGCGTTTCGCATCACTGACAGTTCTGAAACGACCTATCATGGGATCTCCTTCACCGGGCTCTGCAGCAAGCATGACGTACTGCTTTTTGCGCACCAAGTCGCCCATCAGCAGGCGGACTGCCTCGAGTACTTCCGGATTGTCTGCAGCTTCGGACATATTTCGCTCCGACCGTCGACCGGTCCTCGTTATAAATACTTATCTACCCGTTTTGTCGTAGATTAATCGCCTGGCGGGAACTCCGCTGCCGACGGTCGCTGGAACGGCCGCAGCCACTTAAAGGGCGAGTGGGAGTGAAGCATGATGGCGGAACGACTCGCAATTGTGCTGCGCGGAGTGGCCGAGTGCGTCACGCAGCCCGAACTCGAAGCGCTGCTGGAAGCTAAGGCAGAGCCGACGGCTTACGTTGGCTTCGAGCCGTCCGGCCTGCTGCATGCGGGGTCACTGGTGCCGATGCTCAAGGTGCGCGACCTGATTTCCGCCGGCTTCCGCGTCACCGTCCTGCTCGCTGACTGGCACGGCTACATCAACAACAAGCTCGGTGGCGACTGGGACGCGCTGCGCGCGGGTGTCGAATACCAGCGGCAGATGTTCGGTGCGTTCGCCCCCGGCGCTGAGTTCCAGACCGCGAGCGAGCTGGTGCGCAGCGACGGCTACTGGGAGCGGGTGCTACGCGTCGCCAAGGCGACTTCACTGAAGCGGATGCGGCGCGCGATCTCGATTATGGGGCGCAGCGAAGACGAAGCTGACTCCGACACGAGCATGTTCTTCTATCCCGCGATGCAGGCGACCGACATCTACGCGCTCGAAGCCGATCTCGCACTGGGCGGGATGGACCAGCGGCATGCGCATATGCTCGCACGCGACGCTGCCGAGAAGCTGCGGCTGCCGAAAATCGTCGCGCTGCACACGCCGCTGCTCGGCTCGCTTTCGGGACCGGGACGGATGGACACCGACAGTAAGATGTCGAAGTCCGACCCCACGGGAGCGCTGCTGGTGCACGACAGCGCCAAACAGCTGCAGAAAAAACTCTCGAAGGCGTTCTGCCCGCCCGAGCGCAAGGGTAATCCTGTCCTTGATATCTGGGAGCACCTGCTCGCACCCGCGCTCGGCGACGTCACGATTGACCGCCCCGAGAAGTTCGGTGGCCCGGTCGCCTTCGACGATTACGCTGCGCTCGAAGCGGCGTGCGCCGGCGGCGGGTTGCACCCGCTCGATTTGAAGAACGGCACCGCCGCCGCGCTCGACCGGCTTTTCGAGCCGACCGCAGTCGCGGCCGAGCCGGGGCCGTATGACGCGCTAACCACTGCGCTCGCCGATTGAAGGCGGCGGACGCCGCTCCGCCGGCGGAACATCGCCTTGCGGTGGAATTGTAGCGGCGACTTCGGCGACCCACTCACGCAGCGGCCGCAGTTCGGCGCCGCGCCACGCGTCGGGCAGCGCCGCCGCGAGTTGCGGGAGCTGGCGCATCAGCCGCTGGGCGGCGCGCAGGTTCCCGGTTTCGAGATGGACTGCCAGCGCGTCAGCTTGCGCGAGCGCCTGCACGATGTCCTTGTCGGCGCGATTGCCCAGCTCGAGCCATAAATCCTCGAAGAGTTCGTGCGCCTCGTGGTAGTCGCGGGCGTTGTGGTGGCGCAGCGCGGCGCGCCACAATTCGTCGTCGCTCATCCCCAGCGGTGCCACGCCGGATGGCCTTCCCGCACGGCGACGAACAGCCCGCGTCCGGTGGCGCACGTTTCCCCGTCGGCCTTGAGTTCGAGCATAATTTCGGCGCGGTCGTCCTCGAGCACCAGCACGCGACTGCGCACCTCCAGCGCGGGGCCGAACGGCGTTGGCCGCCGCAGCTTCACCTCATACTGCGCGGTGACGGTGCAGAGCGGCTGCTCCAGCCCGAGCCGGTCCATGATGGCGATGGCGGCGGTCCAGTTGCCGTGGCAGTCGAGTAGCGCGCCGATGATGCCGCCATTGATGACGCCGGGAAACGCCTGGTGCTGCGCCTGCGACTGGAACGCCATGCGGAGCCCCTCGCCGTCGCGGAACGACTTGATGCGGAGCCCCTCCTCGTTGGCGGGGCCGCAGCCGAAGCAGATGCTGCTCGGCGCATAGCGGTCCTGCACGGCTTCACTCACGCCGCCAGCTCCCCCAGCGTGCGCTCGATGAGCGACACGGCGTCGCCGAGCGTCTCCGCGTCGAAGGCGAAGCGGCCGCCCGCCGCGGCGTAGAGCTCCGGTAGCGTCACCGTCGCGCCCAGCGCCAGTGCGCGCCGGTAATCGGCGACCGCCTGCTGCTGGTCGCGCAGCGCGTTGGCCCACACCTGCACCGCGCCGAGCTGCGCCATGCCGTATTCGACGTAGTAGAACGGCACGTGGTAAAGATGCAACTTGTTGTGCCAGCCGGTCGCGACATAATCCTCGAAGCCGCTCCAGTCAAGGTGTGGATGGAACCGCAGCCACAAATCGAGCCATGCGGCGTCGCACTCCGCCGGCTGCGCCGCCGCCTGCGGGTGGGTGTAGGCCCAGTGCTGGAAGCCGTCGACGACCGCCATGTAGGGCCAGAAGAGCAGCGACCGCTCCAGATGCTCGCCGCGGGCGCGCGCCGCTTCTTCGTCGGAATAGAAGCCGCCGTCGCGCTCCGCAAGGTAGGGCGCCGCCAGCAGCTCCATCGCCATCGACGCCACCTCGGCGAACTCCATCCCGACTTCGCGCTGCATCGCCCAGGGCAGCGCGGCGGACTCGAAGACGTGGAACGCGTGGCCACCTTCGTGGAGCAGCGTCTGGACGTCGCCGTGCACCCCGACGGCGTTCATGAAGATGAACGGCAGCCGCTGCCGGTGGTATTCGGTGCAGTAGCCGCCCGGAGCCTTCCCCTTGCGGTTGTCAAGGTCCAGAAGGCCGCCGTCGCGCATGGTGCGGAAGCGCGCGCCGAGTTCGGGCGCGACCGCCTCGAAGATGCGCTCGCACCCCGCCTCCAGCTCGCCGACGTTGCTGAAGGGCGCTAGCGGCCCGCGGCCGTGCGGGTCGACCGCCAGGTCCCACGGCCGCAAATCGCCCACGCCCAGCGCCTCGCGCCGCAGCGCGAGCCGCTTCCCGGCGGCCGGCAGCGCCACCGCGGCAATCGCCTCGTGGAATTCAAGGCAGTCCTCGGGCGAATAGTCGAAGCGCTGCAGCGCCTTCCAGCAGAAATCGCGGAAGTCGGTGCAATCGGCGTTGGCGGCAATCGTGCAGCGCAGCTCGAGCAGCTCCTGCCAGATGGTGGTGATGGCGTCGCTGTCCCGCAGGCGACGTTCCGTCACCAGTCGCCAGACCGCCTCGCGGCGGTCACGGTCCTGCTCGAGCATGACTGGCTGCAGCTGCGCCAGCGTCCGCTCCTCGCCGTCCCACTCGACCGACTGCGCGCCGATGATTTCGTCGTAGCGGTTGGCGAGCTTCTTCGACGCAGTGAAGAGCGGCAAATTCGCCTCGCGGTAGAGCTCCGCCTCGCTGCGCATGGCGCGCAGCGGGATGGCAAAGCCGTCGGGCTCGAGCCCCGACGCGAGCAGATGCTGCTTCAGCCGCTGCTCGGCCGCCTGCGCCGGCTCGCCCACCTGCTCCAG
>PSPB01000097.1 GCA_003193815.1 Methanobacteriota archaeon | reverse complement strand
GAGCCCGTCGCCGTCGGTATCTGGGTTAAGCGGGTCGCTGCCGGTATCGTACTCGGCGACGAAAATACCGGTGAGGCTTTCGACTCCGTCGAGCAGCCCGTCATCATCGGTGTCGGGGTCTAACGGGTCGGTCCCGAGCTCGAGTTCCAGATCATCCGTAAGACCATCATCATCGCTGTCGAGCTGCTCGTTGTCGGTGCCGGGCTGGGTGCCGTTGCCCTGCACGGTCTCGTCCTCGCCGGTGGTGTTGGTGCCGAGGTCGGCCCCACCCGGCGCCACCTGCGAGCTGGTGGGCTCGAAGGTAACCCAGCCGAACTGGTCGAAGTAGACCTCGACCCAGGCGTGCGCGTTGCCGGCGGTAATCACGCGTACCGGCTCGCCCTCCCACTCGGTCAGCTCGCCCAGCGCGAAGCCGACGACGAACCGGCTCGGGAGGTCGTTGAGCCGCGCCAGTGCCACGAAAGCAGAGGCAAAGTTGGTGCACTTGCCGCGCCGAGTGTCGAACAGGAAGCGGTCAATCGGGTCCTCACCCTCGGCGGAGTCCTCCATGTTGAGGTCATACTGGTAATTCTCGCGCAGATGCCTGACGATGGCCTGCGCGATATCGTAGTCGGAATCGGCGCCTTCGGCCAGGACTGGTGCGAGGTCGTAGATGTCGTTGTCGCTGCCGGGCCGCTGCGGGAGGTCCGGCAACGCCAGGTACTGGGACCCGGGCGCACCGACGCTGGCATTCATGATTTCAGCGGGATAGCTGAACTCGGTGACGGTGAAGGTGTAGGCCTGGAACTGCCCGTCGGCGACGAAGCTCTGCTCAGAATCCATGCGCACCCCCTGCTCCCACGACGGTGCCATGGCGACCGAGGTGGCGTAGAGCGCGGTCGGGACGTGTCCGTTGGTCGGGGCGAGGAAGCCGATGGTGTAGCTCGTTTCGCTGCTTGTGACGCCGGGGTGATTTACTTCGTCGGTGAAATCGTAGGGCGACTGGCCGTTGTGCCAGAAGCCGGGGTCCGGGTCGTAGCTGGCGGAGGTGCGCCACTGCGCGCCGGTATACTCGTCGAAGGCGGCGGCGCGCCAGTAGCGCGGGTTGTAGACCGGGTCGACGACGAAAATTGGCGCCGCCAGGTTCTGCTCGTTCATGCCGTAAAATCCGTCGATCGGTGCCGAGTCGCCGATGCCGTTTGGCGTCAGCATCTGCTCGAGGCAGTCGGTAATGCCGTCGCCATTGCTGTCGTGCTCGCGGTCTGCCTCGTCGATAAACCCATCGCCGTTAAAATCCTGATTGCACTCCATAGAGTCGAGGATGCCGTCGCCGTCCATATCGTCGTCGAGGTAATTGGGAATTCCGTCGCCATCCAAGTCGCCGTCGGGGCCAATCAGGTCTTCGATATTGGGCGGCACCAGCCCCGAGCCGGCCAGGTCCTCCAGCATCTCGCGCTCGATACCGTCGGGAATCCCGTCGCCGTCAGAGTCGAAATCAAACGGGTCGAAGCCCAGCTCCATTTCGTAGGAGTCGTTGAGCCCGTCGCCGTCGCTATCCATCTCGGGGAACGAAGGGTCGCGTTCCTGCGTCGCGGGGTTGGCGTGCTGCGCGCTCTGGATGTTCATCAGCGGGGTGTACGGCAGCGCCGTCAGCAGCAGGATTACGACAATCAGTGCCTGGTAGCGACCGCCCCGCATCGACTTGCAGATGTGGGGCTGCCCATAAAACTGTCCATGTGCAATGGCGCCCGAGCCGGGATTTGAACCCGAGTCCTCAGCTCGACAGGCTGAGATGATAGGCCAGGCTACACCACTCGAGCGCGACGCGGCACCTGAGGGGGGTGCTTAAAGTTTGTAGCCTCGCGACTACATCCCCATGTTCAACCGGAAAGCGGGGCCGCCGCTCTCCCCGCCGGCGAACCAGCGGTCATCGCCGAAATCCTCGTCGTCAGCCAGCGCCAGCAGCGAACCGACCGCTTCCTGTAGCAGCCGCACCTCGACCTGCAACTCGTGGATGGTCTGGTGAAGCTTGGCGATTTCATCAGGCTGTTCAGACATGTTTCGGGACGGGTTTGCCTGCTACTTAACAGTATCCTCAGTCGTCTAGCGCAGCCATCAGCGCCGGGACGATTTCGAACAGGTCATGCACGATTCCGTAGTCGGCGACCTTGAAAATCGGCGCCTCGGCATCCTTGTTGATGGCGACGATACATTTCGAGCCGGACATGCCGCCCAAGTGCTGGATGGCGCCCGAAATCCCGACCGCCATGTAGAGCTCGGGCGTGACGGTCTTGCCTGTCTGCCCGACCTGGTGCGAGTGGGGCACCCAGCCAGCGTCGACGATGGCGCGACTCGCTCCGCAAGCAAGCCGCGCCCAGCGCCGCGCCGAGCGGCCGAATCAGTTTGTCGTAATTCTCCGCCTCCTCGAGCCCGCGGCCGCCGCTGACGACAATCGCCGCCTCTGTCAGTTCGACCACGCCCGAACCGGCCGATTCCATGCCGACCGTCATCGCGGGCGAGTCAGGAACCTCGCCGCCGAACTCCTCGACCGCGCCTGCGGTACCGTCGCCCGCCGGGAATGCGTTTGGCCGCAGGGTCGCGACGAAGGCACTGTCGGGCTCCAGCCGTGCCAGCACCTTGCCGGCGTAGTTAGGCCGAATCCACGCCCCGCCATCGTATTCGAGGCGATGTAGCCCCATCCCAGCTCCGCCGCGAGCCGTGGGCCAAGGTCCTTTCCCATCGCGGTCGCTGCCATCACGACTGCGGTCGCGCCTGCGTCGCGCGCTACCTGCGCCGCGACCGCCGCGAATTGCAGCGCGTCGTAGCTCTCGAGCGCGCTGGCGCTGACGACGCGCGGCGCAGCGAGCTGGCTCGCCGCGCTGTTCGAACCGAAAACCAGCCCGACACTGTCGCCCAGCTGCGCCGCCAGCGCGGCCGCTTGCTGCGACGCCGGCTTGATGGCGGAGCCGTCGGCCTCGCCGATGATAATAACGCTCACAATACCTTCGCCTCCGTGCGCAGCTTGCCGAGCAGCGTCGCGACCTTCGCGGCGGGCGTCTCGCCGTCGATGATTTCGCCGCCACCACGTGCCGGCGGGAGTGATGCCGTGGCGCAAGGTAGGTCGGGGCCCGCGGCAGCCGGCACGGGGCGGTTCTCGAACGGCTTCCGCTTCGAGAACATGATATCCTTCAGCGCCGGGAAGCGCACCTTGTTCAGGTCTTTCTGGCAAGTGACCAGCGCTGGCAGTGGCGTCTCGACCACCTGCAGCCCGCCCTCGACTTGCCGCCACGCCTTGAGCTTGCCATCAGCCAGTTCGAGCTTCGTGACCGACGCGACGTGCGGTATGCCCAACTTGTGCGCGACCATCGGCCCCGTCGCGCACTGGTAAAAGTCGATGCCCTGCACACCGCAGAGCACGATGTCCGGTTCCAGCGCCTCCAGCGCCTCGGCCAGCGCCGCCGCGTTGGCGGCCGGCCGGTCGCCGCGGTAGCCCGGCTGGCGCAGCGCCAGCACCTCGTCGCAGCCGATGGCGAGCATCTTGCGCAGGTCAGTGTCGATACTGCTCGCCTCGGAGAAGAGCGCGACCAGCGTCACCTTGCCGCCGCCGGCCTCACGGAACTGCACCGCCTGCTCGACGGCGAACTCGTCGTAGGGGTTGACCATGTACTTGAAGCCCGATTCGTCGAGCACCCCGTCGCGTACTTCGAGTCGCGACTCGGTGTCTGGCACCATCTTCACCAGCACGGCGAGGTTCATGCGCCGCGCGCAGTCAGCCCGTTGTATTTGTTATCACGCCTCGAGCTGCTCCGCCATGATTTCTGAAACGTCACGCACCACCATGTCGGAGCCGAGGCTCTTCATCCCGTCGGTGAGCATGGTCATGCAGAAGGGGCAGCCGGTGCCGACCTCGTCGGCACCGGTGTCGAGCGCCTCCTGCGCGCGTATCAGGTTGACGCGCTTGTCGGCGTCCTCCTCGACCCACATCCGCGCCCCGCCGGCGCCGCAGCAGAACGTCTTGTCACGGCAGCGGTGCATTTCCATGATTTCGCCGCCGAGCGCTTGCCGCGGGGCGTCGTGGCTGCCGTCGATGCGCCCCATGTAGCACGGGTCGTGGTAGGTCAGCGTGGTTCCGCGGTCACCCACCTGTAGCTTGCCCTGCTCGCGCAGCTCGGCCAGCAGCTGGGTGTGGTGGATGACCTCGAAGTCGCCGCCGTAATCTCCGTATTCCTTGCCGAGCGTGTGGAAGCAGTGGGGGCAGGCGGTGACAATTTTCTTTACGCCAGCCTCCTGCAGCGTCGCGATGTTCATCTCGGCCAGCATTTGGAACAGGAACTCGTTGCCGCTGCGGCGGGCAAGGTCGCCGTTGCACATCTCCGTCTCACCTTGGATTGAGAAATCGACGCCCGCTTGCTGCATCAGCCGCGCCAGTGTGCGTGATACCTTCTTGTTGCGGTTGTCGAACGACCCTGCGCA
>PSPB01000006.1:1549-12988 GCA_003193815.1 Methanobacteriota archaeon | reverse complement strand
TTTGGAGTCGCGCACGCCCAGCTTGCGCAGTGCCTCCTCATCGTTGGTCGCGACAATCGCGACCGCCATCGGTCCCAGCACCGGCCCGCGCCCCGCCTCGTCGAGCCCGGCGACCAGCCCCGGCCTTTTCACGTCGTCATTCACGCCTCAACCTCCAGCGTCGCAAAGCCGCGCGCCATGAAATAGGCGCCCTGCGCCGCGGGCAGCTCGGCGACTTCCCCCGGCTCCAGCGCCGCAATGTCGCCCATCGCGACCGGGTGCTTCACCGCCGACCGCACTTTTACGGGCGCGTCGCCCAGCGCGGTCGCCTGCCGGTAGGGGTCGAAGTCGCGCAGCTCGTCGAGCGTCACGCTGCGCGCTAGCAGTCCCGTGCCGCCATGGAGCGTCCCCGGCAGCCGGATGAGCCGGTGCAGGTCGCCCGTCACCGGTTCGTCGGCGTGCACTGCGCATGCGATGAGCGCCGCGTCGCGCAGCGCGGTCTGCGCGCGGCGCGGTAGCGTGTCGAAAACTTCCTGCGGCGTGCCGTCGAGCTGCGCCCGCTTTGCCAGCTTGGATCCGACGCCCGGCAGCGATTCCAGCCGCGCCAGCCGTTCGTCCGGCGGCAGCGCCTGCGCCTCAGTCAGCCACGCACTCGCGTAGCGCGCGACGCGCCCCTGCCAGCCCGGCGCATCGGTGGCGGGGAGCCGCAGGTCTGACCGGAATTTCTTTTTATATCCGTCGTCGATAACATGCCCCGCGTCGACCAGCAGCCGTTCGCCGTCGGCATCGAGCCCGGTCAGGTAGTCGGCGAGTTCGCGCCGCGCCCCCGACGGCAGTTCGAGCACCGCCGGCGCGCGGACGTGTACGTGGTAGCCGCGGCCGCCGCTGAAGACCAGCTGCAGGTCCTCCAGCGCCAGTCCCAGATCGCCCAGCAGGAAATCCTCGGCGAGCCGCACTGCCTGTCCGCGGGTGATTTCCATCAGTGCGCCGAACGAGATTTTGCCCTGCTTGAGCAATTCCATTTCCGGCAAGTGGTCGGCGTCAAGGTCGAAAATCAGGTCGGCCGCCTGCCACTGCTTTTCGTTCATCTTGCCGGCCGACGGATGCGCGTAATACGCAACCGAATGGTAGACGTGCGCGGGCGCCTCGCGCGCTAGCCGCGCCTGCAGCTCGCCTTCGCTGCGGAACGCCAGGTGGCGCTGCATCATCTTGCCGCCCCAGCCGAGCATCCCCCACTCGCGCGCGGTGAACCGCGGTGGCAGTTCTGGCTCAGCCGTGGCGTAGAATTCGCGGAAGCGCGCTTGGAGCCACTCCTGCGTGTAGCGCAGCGGCAGGCTCGCCTTGTGCTTGGCAATGTCCTCCTTCAGGCTCATTGCAATGCTTTCTCCCACTTCCTCCGCGCGCCGCGCACGCTCAGCAGGCCGACGCGCAGCCGCTGGCCGAGCGTGAACTCCCACGGCCGCCGCGGCAGCCCTTCGGCGAAGGCGGCGAGCAGCTCGCGCCGCGGCTTCGCGTCGCCCCGCGCCTCGAGCCAGGTGACGCTGCCGCTGCTGCCGGGCGTCTCGGCCCAGAGCTCCAGCAGCAGGTCGCCGTGCGGGATTTCGTAGCGGAAGAGATGCGCGGCGCGCTGGAACGGGATGACGAACGCCACCTGCGTGAAAGCGCGGGTATCGTCGCTGCGGGTGTATTCCCAACCGAGCCGCTCGAGCGTTGCGCGCAGCGCGGTGGCTGCCGAGCGCGGCTCGAAGCAGACCGGCAGCTTCACCACAGCACTTCGCCGCCGATGGCGGGATACCCCAGCTCGCAGCCTTCGAGCACCCGTGGGTGGATTTCGCCGAAGACCAGCGCGTCGCCCAGCGACGCGCAGCGGCCGGCGATGAACATCCCGTCCTCGACCGGTTGCGCATCGCCCTCGATGCCGAGCCGCTGCGCGACCGCCTGTGCTGTTGCACGGGCCTGCGAAAACGGGGCGCGGCTGTTCAGCTCGACCCAGCCCAGCGCCAGCCGGTTGGCGTGGTCACGCACGACCCAGCCCACCTCGAAGATGCGCTGCGGCAGCTCGTGGTGCCGGTTGGTGCGCAGCAGCTCGAGCAAGCCGGGCAGCAGCGCCGGCCGCAGCAGGTGGTATTCCTCGCCGACCGGGTTCGCAACGTGCGCCTCGCCCGCCGCCTCGCGCGCCGGCAGCTCGTGCTGCGCGCGCGCCGAGCTCAACGTGAGCGAAACCACTTCCTGGAATCCAAGCCCGAGCAACGCCTCGCGGCATTCGCGCTCGCGCTGGCGCGACGCGGTCTCGCGGCCGAAAGTGGCGAGCTGAGGCAGCTGTTCGGGGATTTCGTCGTATTCGAGCCCGATGGCGAGCTCCTCGAGCAAATCCACGGGGTGCAGCAGGTCCGCCCGCCAGGCGGGCACCTGCACAATCCACTCACCGTCGCGCAGCTCCCCCTCGAGCCCGCAGCGGCCGAACGCGCGGCGCACCTGCTCCTCGCCGGGGTCCCAGCCGAGCAGCCGCGTCAGGTAATCGTGGTCGGCGCGGTGCTCGCGCGGCGCCATGTCGGGGACGATGTATTTCTCGCTGGGGTAGCGGATTTCGAGCGCCTCGGCGCTCCCGCCGCGCTCGACGAGCGCGGCGGTGACGATGTTCAGGCAAGTTTCCACGGCCTGCCGGTCCAGCCCCTGGACGTCAACCAATATGTCGGTCGTGTCCGCGGAGAGCGCGGTCAGCTGGCCGTTGATAATCGGCGGCATCGAGAGCACCTGTTCCTGCGAGTCGACAATCAGCGGGTAGCGCTCCTCGTCGGCGATGATGTGCGCATACGCGACGCCTTTCGGGTGCTCCTGCAGGATTTCCTCGGGCGTCATAGGCTCGTCGCAGCCGAGCGGGATGAAGGCGGGTTCGTGCGGCGAGCAGCCGTAGAAACGGAAGGGCGGCTCAAGTGGCTTCAAGTCGTGGATGCCGATGGACGCCTTGCGGCGGCGGCGGCCGAGCGTGACGTGCAGTTTCTCCTGCAATTCCATCAGCGACCGCAGCGCCACGTCGTCGAGCGTCACGCCGCGGACGATGCCGCCCAGGAACCAGGGGCGGATGTCGGTGATGCTCGGCTCGACCGAGAGCCATGTTTTCGGCTTCGCGACGGCGCAATGCACCAGCCCCGGTGCCTGCCCCGTGAAGGCGCGCAGCGCCCGCGCGACGCCTTCGGTCGAGAGCAGGTCGGGCCGGTCGGGGAAGAACTCGATGACCGCTTCGTGGTCGCTAATCTCGTTGGGGTCGGCGCCCAGCAGCGGAATGGTCTCGCGCAGTTCGGCGGGCGAGAGCGGCTGCGGCAGCAGCCGGTTCAGGTCCTCAAGGTCGATGGTGATAACCGGCATCGGGTAAACCACTCCAGCGGGGCTTTTAGCGCTACTTGTTGCGGCGGCGTTCGCGCTTGCGGCGGCGCATCTTCTTCTTGCGCCACTTCCAGCGCTGCTGGCCCTTCTTCTTCCAGACGCGGGAGCTCCGTTTCATGCCTGAGGGTGGGCGCACCCAACCACCCTATTAAAAGTCAGACCTTCGCCAGCCAGCCGGGCCGCGGTTCGCAGAGCGTGCCGTCGGCGAGCAGCGCTACCAGCATCTCGCGCGCCCGCGCTTCGGGGATGCGCACCCCGCGCGCCCGCGCCAGCAGCGCCTCCTCCTCGATTTCGCCGTCGGGCAGCGCCGCGAGCAGCCGCGTCCGCATATCGCCTTGCTGGGGTGCCTCCGGCGGCGCTGCTTCCTCCGCCCGCAGCGCCGGCGCTGCGAGTTCGTTCCTGACGCGCGCGATGGCGCCCGCCAGTTCCGGCTGCGAATCGCACCGCTCCCAGATGCGCACCTTCGTCAGCACCATGCGGTAGCCGCACCGCTGGCAGCCGGCGCTGCGGTGCGCCAGCTCGACCGACCGCACGGAACGGCATTTGGGACAGGCGACGACGCCGAACACGGCCCGGGAATGCGCCGGCCGCATAATGTTTTCACCCACTCTGCCTCCGCGTCGGGCATGGAGCTGGCGGTGCTGGCGCAGATTGGTGCAGTTTGCGTGCTGGGGGCGATGTCGCCCGGCCCGAGCCTCGCCGTCGTGCTGCGCAATACGGTCGCCGGCGGGCGGCTGCGCGGCGTCATGACCGGGCTCGGCCACGGTATCGGCTTCTTCTTCTACGCGCTGCTCGCCGTCTCGGGACTCGCAGCGGCGATGGACGCGGGCGACGCCGCCGCCCGTGCGTTGCAATGGGGCGGCGCAGCGGTGCTGGTCTGGCTTGGCTGGCAGTTCCTGCGCTCCGACGGGGTGGTGGCCGACGAGCATGACAGCGGCGGCCGCGAAGGGTTCGTGGCGGGCTTCCTCGTCGCGTTCCTCAACCCGAAGATACTGGCGTTCTTCGTCGCGGTCTTCTCGCAGTTCATCGAGCCCGGACTCCCGCCAGGCGACCGGCTGGCGGTCGCGCTGCTCGCCGGCACCATCGACGCCAGCTGGTATATGCTCGTCGCGACCGCGATTGCCGGCACGCCGCTACTCGACGCGTTGCGGCGCCACGCGCAGGGCATTGACCGCGCCGTTGGCAGCGTGCTATTGCTGCTCGCGGGCGCGCTGCTGCTGAGCCTCGCCTGACGGCAAAGGGTTTTGCACCCGCGCGCGGTCGGCGGCCGGATGGCCTACCCGGAGTTCCCCGACCACTCGCGCTTCACCCCCGTCGCGAGCGTGCTCGCTGGTGCCGCCGAAGGCGAAGTCACGGTGCGTGGCTGGGTCTACCGCACTCGCTCCTCGGGCAAGCTGGCGTTTGTCGTCGTGCGCGACGGCACCGGCATCCTGCAATGCACCGTCTCGAAGGCGAAGGTCGCCGCGGGAGATTTCGACGCGGCGTGCAGCGCACTGCGCGAGTCGTCGGTCGTCGTCACCGGCACCCCCGCTGCCGACGACCGCGCGCCGGGCGGTTACGAGCTGCGCGTCAGTGGCTTCGAAGTATTGCACTACGCCGAGACGTTCCCGATTACGCAGGACCTCGGCGACGAGCACCTGCTTGACAACCGCCATTTGTGGCTGCGCAGCCGCCCAATGGTCGACGCGCTCAAGGTGCGCGCGACCGCCTTTGGCGCCTTTCGGGGCTTCTGGGACTCGCAGGGCTATACCGAGGTGCAGTCACCCTCGTTTGTATCGGGCGCGTGCGAAGGCGGCTCGTCCCTCTTCGACACATACTACCCCGACGAGTCGGCCGAAGGCGGCAAGTCATTCTACGCACACCTGTCGCAGTCGTGGCAGCTCTACGCCGAGGCGACCATGTTCGGCCTCGAGCGCATCTACACGCTGGCGCCGTCGTTCCGCGCCGAGAAAAGCCGCACCCGCCGCCACCTGACCGAGTTCTGGCACGGCGAGGTCGAGGCGGCATGGGTCCACAACGAGCAGATGATGGCGCAGGAAGAGGCGATGCTCGCCGCCATCATCACGGCGGTGCTGGCGCGCAACCGCCCCGAACTGGAGCGGCTCGGCCGTGACCCGGCCGTGCTGGAGGCGGTGCAGCCGCCGTTCGAGCGGCTGAAGTACGCCGAGGTGCTCGAGCTGCTGAACGGGATGGGGTTCGACCTGGCGTGGGGCGACGACTTCGGTTACCGCGAGGAGAAGGCGCTGACACAGGAGCGGACGCAGCCGCTCTACATCACCCACTTCCCGCGTGAGAAAGGCTTCTACCATCGCCCCGACCCGGCCGACCCCAAGGTGCTGGTCTGCCACGACCTGCTCGCGCCGGAGGGCTACGGCGAAATCATCGGCGGCGGCGAGCGCGTCTGGTCGCCGGAGGAACTGGCGGCGCGTATCGCCGAAGAGGGGATGGAGCCAGAATCCTACGGCTGGTACCTTGACCTGCGCAAGTTCGGCAGCGTGCCGCATTCTGGTTTCGGGCTGGGGCTCGACCGGCTGGTCGCGTGGCTCTGCGGCGCCGACCACATTCGTGACGTCATCGCGTTCCCGCGCACTATGCGGCGCACGACCCCGTAAGGCGATTCCGGCCTCGTTCAGCCGCCGCGCTTGAGCAGCGTGCGCGACACGTTGCCCTGCTTGTCAATGTAGTAGAGCCAGCCCCGCTCGCGCGTGACGCCCGCGTCGGCGACCTTCTCGGCTCCGCCGCCCGGCACCGTGCCGCGCGCCATGCGGGTGCGCCAGATATTGCCATCCTTACCAAGGTAGTAGAGGTAGCCCGACTCCTTCTCGAGGTCGGTTTCAGCCACCATGCCTCCGTCGCCTTCGGGCTTCGGCGCCGGCGGCTTGAACTTCCGTCGCAGCTTGCGCGCGCGCCCCGGTTTCCAGCCCTCGACCGCAGCCTTGCCGTCCGCGCCGTGCCGCATCAGCGACGCCGCCACGCGGTCACGCACCAGCGGGTGGCGGTCCCGGAGCGCCTTGGTCAGCGCCGCCGTCGTGTCGCCACTGGGGAATCGCGCCAGCCCTTTCGCCGCCTGCCAGCGAACGTAGTGGTCGGAGCTGGTGAGCCCCTTCACGAGGTACGGCACGCCCGCGTCCGAGCCGATGCGGCCGATGGCGTCCATCGCGGCGCGCTGGACGAAGAAGTCGTCAGAGTTGAGTCCGCCGTTGATTATCGGCTCGAGCGCCTGCTCGCTCATCCTGCTGAAGAGCGCCAGCGCCGACTGCCGCACGAAGTGGTCGTCGTCATCGAGATGGTCGACCAGCGCCGTCGCAACCTGCTTTTCGCTGGTAGGAATTTTTGCTTCAAGCTGTGTTATCGCGCTGCGTCGTCCAGCGTCGTCATCGCGACCAAGGTGCGAAATCAGTTCCTCAATATCGTTACGGGCCATATGTTCACCTGCCCCGACCCACTCTCCTCAGCATATTAAAACCTCGCGCATCCCGCCCTGTGCAGCTCATCGCCCACCGCGGTCGCTCGGCAGCCGGCCACCCCGACAACACGCTGGCGGCATTTGCGGCAGCGCTCGGCGAGGGCGCCGACATGGTCGAGTGCGACGTCCACCGCCTTGGAGACGGCACTCTGGCCTGCTTCCACGACGACGCCATCGCTGACCAGCCGCTGGCGCAGCTGTCGCACGGCGAGCTGGAAACGCTTGCCGGCTTCGCGGTGCCGCAGCTGGCGGAAGTAGCGCAGCTCTGCCGCGACCGCGGGGCGGGGCTCGACCTCGAGCTGAAGGCAAGGGGCTGCGCGGTCGACGCGCTCGATGCGGTGGATGGCCTGACAGATCTGTGGGTCAAGTCGTTCTACGACGATATCGTGCGCGAAGTGCTCGCGGCACAACCCGACATCCACGTCGGGCTGCTGCTGGGCGTCCCGCGCGGCGGTCTGCGCGTCCGCTTCGGCGAGCTGTTCCCCGTCAGGCGATTGCGAGCGTGTGGCGCGCGCTTTGTCGCGCCCAACTGGCGGCTGCTGCGGCTCGGATTCCTGCGCCGGATGCGGAGCGCTGGATTCCCAGTGCTGGTCTGGACCGTCAACGATTCCCGGCAGGCGCAGGAGCTGGCGGCCGCCGGCGTTGCAGCCATCGCGACCGACCGCCCGGCGGAGCTCCGCGCCGTGCTCGAACCGCGCGCTTAAAGCGGCCGGCAGGTGCGCGCGGGCGTGGACCTCGAAGCGATTGCGGAACTTGCACAACGCGAGCGGCTCTGCCTTGGCTGCACCGGCCGGCTGGCTGCCCGGCGGGGCCACGGGCTGACCAATCACGAGCGGGGGCAGGCACTACTCGCGACGCGGGCGATGCTGGCGGAGGCCGCCGATGAGACGGGCACGGCGCCGTTTTTCCACGGCGCCACGCCCGCCCCCGCCCCGGACGAGTGCGGCCTTTGCGCGGGGCTCTGCGGCGAGGTGGAATCGCTGGCGCAGCTGGTGCTCGACGCCGTCGTGGACATTGAACTGGCGACATTCCAGGTCGGCACACTGGTCGACGCCGAAATCCTGTCGCGCGAGAAAGAATTGCAGGCCGGGCTCGGCAACCACGGCGAGCCGCTCAAGTCGCAGCTGAATCGCGAAATCGGCTCGCGCGTCGCCGACGCGAGCGGGCTGGAGCCGCAGCGTGACAGCCCGGACGCGGTCATCGTAGTCGACACGCGCTACGACACCGTCGACTTGCAAATCCGCTCGCTCTTCATCGAGGGTCGCTACACGAAAGCGGACCGCACCATCCCGCAGACGCGCTGGCCCTGCCGCCACTGCCGCGGCCGCGGCTGCGAGCGGTGCGACGGCAGCGGCCAGATGTATCCCGATTCGGTCCAGTCGCTGGTCGCCGCCCCGCTGCTCGAGGCGTCCGGTGCGGGCGAAGATAAATTCCACGGCATGGGGCGTGAGGATATCGACGCCGCGATGCTCGGCGCGGGGCGGCCGTTCGTACTCGAGCTGCGGCAGCCGCGGGTACGCAGCCTCGATCTGCCGGCGCTCGAAAAGGCAATCAACGTTGCCGCCGACGGCCGCATCACCGCCAACGGCCTGGCGTGGGTCGCGCGGCCACGCGTTGCGGAACTCAAGGAGACGGTCTGCGACAAGACCTACCGCGTCGACATCCGCTGCGACCCGCCGGTTGAAATCGAAAGGCTTAAGAAAGGCGCGCAGCGGTTGGCCGGTGAGGTCGTCGAACAGCGCACTCCCACCCGGGTGTCCCATCGACGAGCGGACCTGGTCCGGCCACGCCGTGTCGAGAGCATGAAACTGCTTTCCGCCGACGGTGCGACTGCCGAACTGGAAATCCGCGCGCAGCATGGGACCTACATCCGGGAACTGGTGAGTGGCGATGGCGGGCGCACGTCGCCCAGCCTCGCCGAGCTGGTCGAGGCCGAATGCCGGGTGGAAGTGCTGGACGTCCTGCACTTGCATCTGGAGGAGCCAGAAACATGAAACGGTCGCAGGGACTTCGCAGCGGGTCACGCAAAAAGTTCACCCGAACCAAGCGCGAGCGCGGGCTCTCGCCGATTACCCGCATACTCGAGCAGTATGGCGTGGGCGAATTGGTCAATATCGTGATTGACCCCTCAATCCAGCGCGGGCAGCCGCACCACCGTTTCCACGGACTGACCGGTACCGTCACCGGAATGCAGGGCAAGGCGTGCGTCGTGAGCGCCAAGGAGGGCGACGCCGTGAAGCAACTAATTATACGACCAGAGCACCTGAGGCGGGCGAAGTAACCATGGACGAACCACAGCCTGTGCCGCTGGGTGTAGTGAAAGAATTACTCGAAGCAGAGCTTGGCGTTCGCGAGAACCGCCTGCGCTGCATCGATTGCGGCCACTTCCAGCCGGTACCGGACGAAGAGCTGGAACCGGAGCCGGCGCCCGAGCCAGAACCTGCACCCGAGCCGGAAGCCGAAGCGACGGAGGGCGAGGGTGACGCGGAAGGCGAGGAAGCTGAGGCGGCGCCCGAAATCCCGACAGGCCCTGCTTGCGAGGAGTGCGGCTCATACCGCATGAACCTGATTGAGCAAATCCAGTACGAACACAAGCTGGCACTGGACCACGTGCGACACCTGACCCGCATCACCCGCTCCGAGGCGGAGGCGGTGATGGCGGCGCTCGACGGACTCGAGCATGTCGATGCGTATTACGCCGCCAAGATTGCGGACATCCTGCCAGTCCATCCCGACGATGTGCGCGCTATATTTGCGCGCGAGCGTTTCTCGGTCGGGAACGACGAAATCGAAGCTATTATTGCGGCGGTTCAGGAGAACACGGAGGCGTAGCGATGGAAGAGTATGCGTGCGTTCTGGATATCCTGCCGGAAGGCCGCCCGGATGACCGCCGGCAGTTTCGCCGTGAGGCCATAATATATGGCCTTGGTGTTGACGAGTTCAAGATTTTCGAGATGGCGCCGATACCGGGTGCGGTAATCAACATTGGCGACCGCGTCTTTATTGGCAAGGAGACAGAAGAGCGCAAGCAGATCGAGCGGGTTCGCGCCCGCGTCAGCTATGCCGAGCTGACGCACACCGCGCAGTCGGAGCTGGGTTTCCTGCTGGAGGAGCTGGTTCTCGAACAGGAAGAGAAGTTCATCGAGTTCTACAACCACGCTGGCCCGATTTCACGCCGCTACCACTCGCTCGAATTACTGCCTGGGCTGGGGAAGAAGACGATGGAGGCAGTCCTCGCGCACCGCCCCTACACCAGTTTTGCCGAGGTCGAGGAGAAAGTCTCCAACCTGCGGCATCCCGAGAAGTTAATCGCCGCCCGCATCGAACACGAAATCCGCGAGCCCGAGCAGAAATACCGGCTTTTCGTGCGTTAACCGTCAGAGCGTCCAGCCGTACTCGATAGCGCCAGCGACAACCAGCCGCACGTCGGCGTTGCCGCTCAGCGAAACCTGTAGGGTCCAGTTGCCGCTGGCGCCAGTCACGACTCCCAGTCCCCGGTGGCTGTTGCCCGGCGCGTACACCCTGGTCAGCTGCGCCCCATCGTGGTCGCGCAGCACCAGCTCGCCGCTGCCCGACCGGATATCCTCCTCGAGCCAGTAGACGACGTAGCTCCACGGCCCATAGCGCACATGCCCGTCGTTGGCGAAGGCGGTGTCGTAGAACTCGAAATCCGGCCCGGAGAACTCGCCTTCGTAGAGGTCGCCGCCGCGACAGAACCACGCCTCGCCGCTATAGCCTGTCCCTGCCTCGACCAGCGTCATGCGCAGGAGTTCGCCGCCAGCTTCGCTGTGCACGAAACTGGTGAGCCAGCCGCTGGCGCGGTGGTAGACATACTCCAGCCGGTCGCCTGACGGGGATTCAGCCACGATGGTCGCCCGCCCGTCGGCGACCGCCGTTATCATCGCGTCGAAACGCTCGACGCCGAAGAGCGAGAAGTTCCAGCTGGCGCCGGTCTCGAGTGGGAACTGCAGCAGCAGCTGCGGCTCGTTCTTCTCGTAGAGTGCCATGTCCGCCACCCTGATGCGACCGAGCGCCGGGTTGTGGTTCAGCACCGCGTGCCGCTGCGCGTCGACCAGCCGGCTCGACCCAAGATGGTAGTCGGTCTCGTCAACGTCGCCGACGACCATCGTCGTCACCACTTCCGCCTCGGGAATCACGACCGCGTAAGTCCACCACTGCCCCGTTTCCCACACCGGAGCGGCGATGGCACCGGCACCATCGCTGTCATCCCCGCCAGGCGACGCGCTGAGGCAGCCGGCCGCCAGCAGGAGCAGCACCACGGTCGCGGAAGCCAGTCTCATCACGGGCCGAGCACCGGGTGATATTAGGACTCATCGCTGCCCGGCAGCTCAAGGTCACGACGCGCTTCAGCGACGAGATAGCTCGACCCCACAACGAGCGTCGGGCGCTCGCCCGCCAGCTCGAGCGCCTCCGCTACCGAGTCGCAGGCGCGGCCGCGCCGCCCCAGTTTTCTGGCCGCCGCGACGACCGCGGCTGCGCTCCGTGCGCGGGGTGAGTCGGGCGCGCACGCCAGCAGCTCCGCACCGAGCGGCAGCAGCGCCAGCATCTTGGCGAGCGGCTTGTCGTGCAGGCACCCAAACACCACCACC
>PSPB01000006.1:0-1540 GCA_003193815.1 Methanobacteriota archaeon | reverse complement strand
CCACGAGAGCGCGTGCGGGTTGTGCGCGCAGTCGAGCATAATATTCCCGGCCTGTTCGCGCCGACCCGGCGGCCGCGTCTCGCCCACCTCGGCCGTGATACCGAGCCGCTCGAGCGCCAGCGTCGCCCACTCACGCGCCGAAGCGTCGCTGGCGAGGCTGGCGCAGGGCGGGATGAATCGGTGGAATTCCGGCGGCCAGCCGGTGATAACATGCGTCCCGGGCCGCACGATGCCGGCCTTGGTGCGCGCAATCGCCTCGAGGTTATCGCCGAGCCAGTCGGTGTGCTCGAGCGCCAGCGTCGTCAGCACCGCCACCTCGGCGTCGACGATGTTCATCGCATCCAGCTCACCTCCGAGGCCCACCTCGAGGACGACGATATCGGCCTCGCGCCGGGCGAACCACGCCAGCGTTATCGAGGTCAGTACCTCGAAGTAGCTAGGGTGCTCCGCCATCTCGCGGCACGCCCGCCGCACCACGTCGGCGAGCGCCGCGAACTCGACCTCGCCGACGGGCGTCCTGTCGAGCCGCAGCCGTTCGCGCACGCTATGCAGGTGCGGCGAAGTCGCGCAGCCGACGCGGAAGCCAGCTCGGCAGAGCGCATCCTCGAGCAGCCAGCAGGTCGTCCCCTTGCCGTTGGTACCGCCAACGATGACTGCGTGCAATTGCTGCTGTGGGTCGCCAAGCGTGGCCATCAGCGCCCGGATGCGCGCCAGCCCCGGCTTCACCTGCGTCTCCCCTAGCTCGTTGAGCCAGGCGAGCGCAGATTGGTAGTCCCAGTTTTCTCGACGATTCATATTTAAATCTATTCGATGGATTCCCACTCGACCGTATCGGGCAGGACTACGCCCTGGTCGCGCAGGATTTCGCGAAACGCCTCGGGGCGTAGCGAAGCAATCTCGGCGCCCTTGGTCAGCGTCGCCTGGCCGCTGCGATAAAGCTCAACCGCTGCGGCGCCCCGCAAGTGCTGTTTTTCTTCGAGGAAGAACCGCAGTGCTTCCTTGACTACGTCGGAGCGGCTGCTGAAATGACCTGAAGCGACAAGGGCGCCAATCTGCGCAACCAGCAGTGTGGGGAGCGAAAAGGAGCTGCTCATGGAATAATAATTAGCAACTATTATTTATAATTAATTGGCAACCTTTATATGGGGTGTGTTTGTCGAAAGCTCGGTGCGTAATATGCACAATACCAATCTGAACATGCCTGTAAGGCTCGCGCTGCTCTTTGCAGTGGGGCTAGCCATGCTCGTATTCATGCCGTCGGCAGAAGCGAGCGAGTCATTCACCGTTGACGTATCGCCATCCACGCAGAACGGCGAACCCGAGGAGACGCTGACCTACACAATCACCGTCGAAAATACGGGCGACAACGACGACTCATACAATCTAACCATCACCAGCAGCAACCGCTCGGGCTGGAAAGAGTATATCCTCCCTACATCGCTCGATGTCAAGGATGGGCAGTCAGAGACTGCCACACTCTACGTTGAGATTGGCGACCGTGATGATGCGCCGGCCGACGTCACTGAATTTATCACCTTCA
>PSPB01000096.1 GCA_003193815.1 Methanobacteriota archaeon | reverse complement strand
CGTAGCTCGCTTCGACGCCCGATACGTTGCCGGCCGACAACGGCTGCAGCCGTCCATACGCGGCGCCGTCGAGTACCAGCCCCGCCCCGTCCTTCTGCAGCGCCAGCCGTGCTTCCATGACTTCACGGTTGTCGCGCAGGTCGACGACGAAGAGCAGCGTAGCGTCGGCGTCGGGGACGACGGTCGTGTTCCAGCCGTCGTCGTCCTCGATGTAGAAGTCGAGCCCGCCGACGCGCGGCGGGGCGATGTCACTGAACGGTGGGTTCGAGAGCAGGATGAAGACCCCCAGCCAGGCGAAAAGCGCCGTCAGGATTGGCCCGGCCCAGCTCTTGCGCTCGAAGCTGCTGGTGTCGATTAGCAGTGGCAGGATTTTGATAATGGCGAAGCAGGCGGCGAAGCCAAAGAGCAGCCCGTAGCGCGCCTGCCCCGTCGCGAGCAAGAGCTGCCAGCTCATGAGCCCGACGAGCAGCGCCCAGGCGACGCCGATAAGCCCCGCCTTCGAGTCGCGCACCTCCTTCTCGAGCCACTCTGTACGGTCGAATTCGGGGAACACGAACGACGGCTCCGCCTTCTCGCCCTTCTTCTTCTTGGCCATAGCGTCGCGCGCAGCGCAGCAGCCTACAAATAAAGCCCCCCACTCGCGCGGCACCCGTGGCCAGCCTTCCCGATTTCAGGCAGCTCTCCGACAGTGTGCGCGCGCTCGACCGCGGCCGCGTCGAGCCGTTCCTGCAAGCGCACTGGCGGCTGCTGACGTTCCTGCTGGTGCTGCTGCTGCTGGGCGGCTTCTCGCCCTCGTCGGGCTACACACGCTTCGCGCTGCTGGTCGCCGTGTGGGTGAGCGGGCTGCGCTGGGCGCAGAACCGGGGGCAGCTCGAGCCGCTCGGCCTCGACCTCATCTGGGGCCGCTCGTTCCTGATGTGGCGCACCGGGCGCGGCAAGCTCTTCATCGAGCGCATGGCGCAGTATCCCACCGTCTGGCGCCGCTTCGGCGACGTGGGGCTGGTGATGGTCTTCGGAACGATGGTGACGATGCTGTCACTGCTGGTGTGGCAGGCGTTCCTCGTCTTCGATATTCCCAAGTCGGCCGCGGTCTCCCCCAAGCTGATGCTGGGGCTGCCCGGCCTCAACCCGGTCATCCCGCTCTGGTACGGGATTGCCGCGCTCGCGATTGCGATTGTCGTGCATGAATTCTGCCACGGCATTCTCGCGCGCGTCGCCAACGTGCGGCTGAAAGCGCTGGGGCTGCTCTTCTTCGCCGTACCGGTCGGCGCCTTTGTCGAGCCCGATGAAGAAGAGATGATCGCGATGCGGCGGATTGACCGCATGCGGCTCTACGCGGCGGGGCCTGCGTCGAACATCACGCTCGCGTTCCTCTTCGCGCTGCTCTTCTCGTGGGGCATGGTTGCGGCGCTCGAACCGGCGCATGATGGTGCGCTGACGGCGTCGGTCGTCGCCGACTACGCCGGCGCCGAAGCGGGCCTCGAGCCGTGGATGCTGCTCACCGCGGTAAACGGCACCGACATCGAGAGCGCCGTCGACTTCGGCGCGGCGCTGAACCAGACCTGGGCGGGGCAGAACGTGACTGTGCAGGCGCTCGACAAGGGGCAGCCACGCAGTTTCGACGTCACGCTTGACGACAAGGGGAGCTACTACCTGCAGTATTACCCCGATTACTACGAATCGTGGATGTCGGGCAAGGGCTTCCTCGGCGTCGCGGTGACCGACCAGTCGGTCGTCACCGAAGGGCTGGCGCATCCGGCGCAGGACGGCTGGAGCCTGCTGCGCTACATCACGCTGCCGTTCCTGAAGCTGCAGCCGTTCCCCGAGCATTTCACCGCGCTCTTCGAGCCGAGCGGGTTGCCGGGGCTGCTGCCCGACGGGCTCTTCTGGATGACGGCCAACCTGTTCTACTGGATTTTCTGGCTCAACCTGATGGTCGGCATGACCAACGCGCTGCCGGCGGTCCCGCTTGATGGCGGCTTCATCTTCGGCGACTCGGTCGCCGCCATGCTCGACCGGCTCAAGCGGCCATCGCTCTCGGCGGAGCGCAAGGAGCAAATCACTGACCGGCTTGTCTCGCTGCTCGCTATCCTGGTTATCTCGCTGGTCGTCTGGCAAATGGTCGGTCCACGGCTGGTCGGGACCGAAGTGGCGTTCCTGCAGGCGCGGTTTGACGCGAGCGGTGACGAGGGGTGGAACGGTGACAGCTTCGATTTCGACGCGTCGCTCTCGGTCGGCGGCTTCGTCGAGTGGGAGTGGGATTTCGGCGACGGTGCCACCGCCAGCGGCGAGCAGGTCTCGCACGCGTGGGACGCCGGTGGAGCCTACTACGTCGTGCTGACCGCCAAGGCCGCGGATGGCCACCAGAGCCGCGCCTACCAGCCGGTGGTCATCGACCAGCGTGCGCAGGCGAGCGGGGATGTTGATGTGCTCGACAGCGCGACCGAGACAATCGCCGCCAGCCCCTATATCGGCGAGGTCCGCACNNNNACCATGATTACCGTGAGCGGCGAGACCCCGCTCCTTTCGACCGACGTCACCGTCACGCTCACTTCGCCTTCCGGGGAGACGCAGCAGCAGACCGTCACGGTTTCCCAGCAGTCAACGGTTGAGTGGCCCTGGACTGCCGACGGCGAGGTGGGTGACTGGAGGGTCGACCTCGAATCGGAGGATTTCGAGTTTAGCTACGAAGTGGCGTGGGAGCTGGATTACCGCCTTGCGGCCTGATTAATCGCACTCATCGCGCTCATAACTAATATTAAGCCCCCCCCGAGCCCTGCCGAGGCAGGATGAGCGAAGACCCGATTCCGCTGAAAGCCATCCACCACGTCGAGTTGTGGGTCGGCAACGCCAAGCAGGCCGCCTACTACTACCGCCACGCCTTCGGCTTCTCGCAGGTCGCCTATTCAGGGCTGGAAACGGGCGTGCGCGACCGCGCCAGCTACGTGCTGGGGCAGGGGCGCATCCGGCTAGTGCTCTCGACCCCGCTCGGCGGCGACAACGGCATGAGCGCCCACCAGGCGCGACATGGCGACGGCGTGCGCGACGTCGCGTTCCATGTCGATGACGCCGACGCCTGCTTTGCGGCGGCGGTCGAGCGCGGCGCAAAGGTGGCGAGCGAGCCGCGGACGCTCAAGGACGAAAACGGGTCGGTGCGGCACGCCGCGATTCACACTTACGGCGACACGCTGCACTCGTTCATTTCGCACGACGACTACGACGGCCCCTTCCTGCCGGGCTACCGCGCCGCGGAGATTGCGGGTGAGTCGGTGGGATTACGGTTCGTCGACCACATCGTCGGCAACGTCGAGCTGGGGAAGATGAACGTGTGGGCTGGTTTCTACGCTGGCGTCCTCGGATTCAGCCAGCTGCAGCACTTCAGCGACGAGGATATCTCGACCGAGTACAGCGCGCTGATGTCAAAGGTAATGGAGTCGGACAACGGCCGCATCAAGTTCCCCCTCAACGAACCTGCAGAGGGGCGGCGCAAGTCGCAGATTGAGGAGTACCTCGACTTCTACGACGGCCCCGGCGTCCAGCACATCGCGCTGCTGACCGATGACATCATCAAGGCCATCGACAAGCTGCGCGCCAACGGCGTCGAGTTTCTGCACGTGCCCGATGATTACTACGACACGTTGCAGCAGCGTGTCGGCGCGATTGACGAGGACATGGAGGAAATCCGGCGGCTGCGCATTCTCGTCGACCGCGACGATGAGGGCTATTTGCTGCAACTTTTCACCAAGCCGGTTGAGGACCGGCCGACACTCTTCTACGAAATCATCCAGCGCAAGGGGTCGCGCGGTTTCGGGCAGGGCAACTTCAAGGCGCTGTTCGAGGCCATCGAGCAGGAGCAGGCCGAGCGCGGGAATCTCTGATGCACCGCTACCACCGGCTGGGTGAGCTGCCGAAGAAGCGGCACATGGCGCTGCGCAAGCCGGAGGGCGGCATCTATTACGAGGAGCTGAAGGGCAACAAGGGGTTCGTCGGGCCGTCGTCGCTGCTCTACCATCTCCACCGGCCTACGGCAGTGGTCGGGACCAAACTGCTGCGCGAGGTGAAGCTGGAGGAGGACCCCGACCAGCGGCTGCGCATGCGCCACTTCTTTTCCGGCCAGCTGAAGCGCGGCGGAAGCCCGGTGCTCGACCGCACGGCGATTATGTTCAACAACGACGTCACGCTCTGGATGGCGTTTCCCGACGCGGAAGACGAGTTCTACTACCGCAACGCGCAGGCCGACGAAAT